>CAMZKK010000254.1 GCA_947311175.1 uncultured Planctomycetota bacterium
ATAAAAATTGTAGTAGCTAGGACAAATATGTATGAAGGACAAATGCCCTTATTTAGGTTTATTCATTTTCTTGTTGAAAAAACTATTTTAGGGAATAAGATAAATAAATTTATCGACAATTAATAAGTTTTAAATTTATTCATCCGTTATCACATAAGGACCAATATGAAGAACTACAAGTCCTTGCGGGGATGGGGGATACTACTTTTCTTATATATCATTGGTTTAACCTTATTTATAAAGACCAATAACAACCACAATAATGCAAACTCTCCTACCAATAGCAAAATCTCAAGCAACATCGATATTCAATGTAACAATCAAATAATTGGTAAAGAAATATCTTCAGATAAAAAAACCATCACCTTTGAGGTTAAACGCCCAAAAAGTGGTTGGGAAAATGTCAAATCCTGCACCATCAACATTATCCCCGAACAAGCGATAAAGCAACAGATTTCAGTGCAAGCAATTATTGAAAATGATAGTCGTTATAGTTTTGGGCACTCATTTTCATTTAAAAAATTAAATGGCATAAATAACTTCAAAAAAATTCCATTCCTCAATGGTCAATCATTTTGGTCGCCAATTGATAACGAATCTACGTGGAGTAAATGGGAAAGAATGGGGGTAAGAAAATTTAGGATAAAAATATTTTCAGAAACACCTATTGCCCAAAATATAAAAATCAAATATTCGATAACTCTATCCTCCAACAGCAAGCCAAAACTGCAATGGATTAACATACAGAACAAAACATTCAAACTTGGAGAAAACTTTGTCGCAAACTTTGATTATGTTGGATTTAACGGCAATCCATTTGACAGTAAAGCCCACAACCTAATCTGCGAGATTACAGCACCAGACGGAAAAGAGTTTAACATCAATCCTTTTTTATATCAAAATTTTCAAGCAGTCATTAGAGATGAAAATGAAGTAATTATGCCTACCGGTCAAAAATTTTGGAAGATTAGATTTAGACCAATGCTTAAAGGGAAATATAAATTTTTACTTAAAGCCAAAGATCAAGTCTTGATGGCTGGTAAATTTACGGTGTTACCTGGTCGCAAACCTGATTTCGTTAGAATTTCAAAGAAAAATCCTCGTTATTTTGCTCATCAAAACGGCAAAACATTTTTCCCAATCGGTTGGAACATCATCAATCCAATAGATAGACCTTACGGGGTTGATTATGTGCCTTATCTCCCGAAATATGATTCATTATATCAAATGAAGAAAATGATTGATGACATTGCAGACAATGGCGGTAATTTTTTTAGATTTTGGATGTCAGATTGGTTTGCCGGTATTGAGTGGAATAAGACGGTTGATAATTATCTTGGAATTGGCAAATATAATCTCAAACATGCATGGATAATTGACCAAATACTAAAACACTGTGAGCAAAGAGGGGTTAAGGTTTTATTTGCATCTCTTAACCATGTTAGATTAACAAAGGGGTATGGTTGGGAGAAAAATCCATTTTCGAAAAAGAATGGCGGGGTTTTATTAAATTCAAGAGATTATTGGAATGACAAGATTGTTGAAAAATCAGAAAAAAAGAGACTCAACTACATTGTGTCTCGATTTGCAAATTCACCGGCAATTCACTCCTTTAATTATATGAGCGAGCCGGACTTGGTCAGTCGTTGGCGGTGGAGATATGCAAAAAAAAGAATTTCTAAAATGCTGTTATATTTTAAAAAATTAGATCCATGCCAGCACATAGTTTCAAATCACATAAACACCCACAACAGAGACTTTTCATTTTACAAAACTCCTGGCATCGAATTTGTTCACAGTAATGCCTACCCTAGCTTAAGAAAGCTATCAGAAAATCAAGTATATGCAATAAGGGCATTCTCTAAGGTTTTTGAAAATTATAAAAAGCCAATAATATGTAGTGAGTATGGGGGAAATTCATCCGGCGACCCTTCTGTAAAAATGAAGCGTGATACCTTAAACGGACTTTATGCCTCGCTTGCAAGTAGAATGTCAGGGACGCCCCTAACTTGGTGGTGGAATTTTAACTATGGAGAATCTCTTTCTTATGCTTATAAATCAGTAGCATTAATAATGAAAGATATTGATTTAATCCAAGAAGACAAAAAAGAATACGGGTATTGGCTAAATCGAAAGACTTTTATTCATGATGAAAAAGTAAGAACAAGGGCATTTATGGTTGGCAACAACCATAAAAGGATTGCCTATGTCTTTAATTTTTACACAACTTGTCGAACTCATAAAAATCCATCCCATTGCCAGAACATCAAAGTTTCATTTAACAAAATGAAAAAGGGTGAATATGTTGCTGAATATTGGAATATGGAAAAAGGCAAGATTGAATATCTTGAGCGATTTACTGTTGCCAACAACACAGGCACCATCAACCCACCTAAATTTACTCACAGTTGGGTTGTTAAGATATATCCTGAAAATCTAAACAAAAAAACAATGAATGAATCTATAAAAAAAGATATTGTCAAAATGCCTGCCATCTTCCCCACAAATAAATGGCAATGGATTGTCAAGCCAATGTTATCAATCATCAATAATAAAATAAACTCACAATGTGTATATACTGCAAAGATTGCCTTGCCAAAAGAACTTTGGGGCTCATTTCCAGTGGTTACGAATAAAGCAAAGTTAAAGGTTTTGTATAACTGGCATTATTTAAAAGACAAAAAAGGCTGGCAATTGAAAATTCCCGCAAATCAAAAAGGAAATTTTGTTGTCAAGGCAAACAAAACACAAGTGATTGCAGAGAGCAAAAGTGACGGCAAAAATATCGGCACTCTTCTTTCTGTATCTGGAAAAATAATAAAGCCAATTCTAACTCCCGAAGATTTTGAAAAAGAATTTTCGGAAAGAACCGATATTAAAACCGTTCAAGTTAAAAATATTGACCAATTAGAAAACCCAACCGGACGCAATGACAACTACATCTCCCACTATCAAGCACCACTCTTTGTCCCACGAGATGGTAAATATACATTCAGTATAAATTCTGACGATGGAAGTTTTATAAAGATAGACAACAAAGTTGCAGTTGTTTGGTTGGGAAATCACAATATGGAATATCAAAGCAGGCCATTAAAAAATAAGTGGAGCAGACAAAAAACCATTTCACTTAAAAAAGGTGTTCATTTACTTGAGATGTATCATCAAGAATGCGGAGGTAGTCAACTTGCAAGGGTTGGTTGGATTCAACCGGAAACGAAAAAGATTAACGACATAGACCTAATCTTCTCCGACCTATATAAAGAGAGAACCTCATCTTGGGCAGTTATTGCCCCCGAATTTCTTGATGGAAGAATCCCTTGTTCTATTGAATTTATTGCTAATAATAAAACTGTATTGTCAACAACTCCGACAAGAGGATTAGAACTTCGCAGACCACGAAAAAGAATATTTACAGTTGCCCTTGGCAAAACTAAAAAAAATAATATTAAATATTTTGAAAAAAGTGGATGGCACAATATTGACGGAATTGCAATTTGGGTTGACAATAATTTTTATCAGAAATTCTCAATAGAATACACCCAAGGAATATCATGGAACAATGTCAATTTTTTCAAAATAATTTCCTACAACCTCGATTTGCCATTATCGATTTCAATTGATGGCAAACGAAGAGAAGAAAGGGTACACAAATACAATCAATGGGAGATATGGAACCTCAAAGACGATGATAAAAACAAATGGTTAGCCATTTATTTCAAAGAGATTGAGCTATTAAAAACCAAACTTAAACCATGGATTTCCTCTCAAAAGGCTTGTTCACCCCCTAAAAACAAAGGTTTAAAAAATATATATTACCCAACCCTATCAACAAAGTCTTTTACCTTTCCGAGTGAAGCTCTCAAAAATTTTTATCCAACAAACAAACAAAACATAATGCCTAAAATCATAAACTTCAACTTATGGGATAACTCAAGCGAAAAGCTATTAAAAAAGTTAAGCAGTAAAGAGAAAGGCTTTGTCATTCTTGAATTAGATATGCAACCATATCTAAAAGGTATAACTGTAAATCAATTGTATTTGATTTATAAAAGCTATGTGACAAATTTATTGGCTAACGGTTACACGCCAATACTGGTATTGAACAAATCTCTTGATTTTGATAATATTACTATCAGACAAATGGCACAAGGGGTTGCAAGGTTGCGAGATACTTACTCCTGCCCTTTCATTGATTTAAGGTTTTATAAAAAATGAACAATTCATCTAATTGGATTATCGA
>CAMZKK010000255.1 GCA_947311175.1 uncultured Planctomycetota bacterium
CTTCTACTGCTTTCTTTTTAGAGGTGGTACCAGCTTGCTTGATTTCAACTTTAGCAGCTTCTGTGAATCGAGAGAGCATGTCTTTGGTGATTATCACTTTGTTTGAATTCATTGAACTTAAGGTGTCGTAAATGCTTCCCTCGTCTGGATTGTCTGGTAAAATATGTGCAGTAAAGCTAACTGCCCAGAAATCATTTTGTTTTTTTCTATTTAAAACACGTTGTAATCCCTCAAAAATAGTAACCTTCTCAGATGGAATATATTTACCTATATAAACATTCGGTGCAACTACCACTAATTTTTCTGGTTCATTAAATCCACCTATCGTCCATTCACCTGGATTTACTGTTCCTACGTTATTTTCATCCACATCAAAATCACCAGCTTCATTTTCTTCAACTATTCCACCTTTCGCCTCGTCATCTTTTCCTAATTCAAACATAGATTTTAATGTTTTTAAATCATGCCTAACACCTTCTAAGAAAATATTGTTATATCTTGTTGTTTTGAGATCTAAAATCTGATTTGTTTTGGAGTTATTTATAACCCTAACAATAAACCTATTTTGGTCAGGCTGTAACGTTAAAACTTTCTGAAATATTCCAGAATATGGTGGGATAGATTCCCAATGTGAAGAAATATTTTCTTGGGCCTGTATATAGTTAGAAAAATTAGATAATAATGTAATGACAATAATTAGTTTGCCAATTTGGTAACTTGAGTTAATCATGTTATGCACTCCTATAATTGTGAAAATTAAATTGCGTATTTTATTCAACTTACTCAGAGCAAAGCTGAAGTGGATCTGCCCATATAACATTTTCTCCGCCAATATTTGACTGATTTACTCCATGATTAGTATCGTAGTCATAATCGTCCTGTATGTCGTCATGCTTTTTGTGAATATCTGCTAACGTATTGTAAAATTTTTCATTTGCAATATTTCCAGCCATTGTCTTTTGATGTACTATTCCATAAAATTTTGTTTTGCCAAATTTTTCTAATGCGTCCTTACCGGCTCCCTCATAATATTTTGGATGACGTCCTGCCTTCTTGAGATGCTGCAAGAACAGAGAATGCGCCGTATTCTTGTCGATATGTCCAAATTGTTTAGGATGATTAGTAAACTGAAATACATCACCTAAAACTACAACCCCCATAATCCCAAAAATAAAATAAATAATCAATGTCTTATTTATTTTCATAGATCAACTTTTCTTCAGTAGAAAACAAGAATTAAAAAATGCTTACTACTTATAACGATTGAAACAGGTTGATTGTTCTTTTTATTTTGAAAAAAGTTAAAATAAAACAATCTATATGTCATTGTCCCTTTTATTTTCTTTAAAAAGCAAAAAAAAGGACATGCATTTCTGCACGTGCTTTTTGGTTTTCAAAAGCTGGAAGCTTTTGTTACTTTAGAAGTCGAAGCGGATTCCGGTGGTTACATTATGTGCGTCGTCGCCTGGTTCGAGACCTTTGGTCTTGAATGTTGGAGCGTTTGCGAAGTTTGTTTTTACTAACGATTAGTTGTCTGTGTATTCGTGTACTCATGCAGCTAAACCAGTTAAGAGAAAAGTAATTAAAACGAAGGGAGTGTTTCTAACTGAAGCCTCACTTCTTAAAATACTTTATTTGTCTCTTGAAAGTATTTCTAAAAAATGGACAATGCCTATCAAAAATTGGAATGCTGCTATGAATCAATTTGCAATAAAATTCCCATAAAGAATATCACTATGATTAATTTTGTCGCAAATAAAGATATTGGCTTTGTAAAGTTTGGTCAATCGCTTACACAGTTTTTTGAACATACCCAAGCAAAAAAAAAAACAAAGTTTAACCTAAATTTCACAGGTAAGTGCCATTTTCGGGTATAACTGCTGAATTTAGGGTTAATTTGGGATTATTATTCCATTTAGGCTAAAAGGAATAATCTGACAATGGTATTATAATAACTATAGCGTATTGATTTATGGGGAAAATAGTCAACTGTTAGCGAAATAATATTGACTTGCGTTTACCATAAATATAAACTATTGCTTACTTTAAGATAAACAATTAGCGCTAATTATTGGTGCATATAGTTGAGGAGTTTTTTTATTATGTTTAAAAGCAGAAAGTTTTTTGTCACTGCATTTGTTCTTCTTTTTATATCTACAATAAATATTTATGCCGTAGGTATGAATCCCTTTGGTGAAGATCCAATTGATGTTCAGGGTGGACAGATTGATTATGTAAAAGAACAAAATGCCGTAGTTATTCGTGGCTATGCAACAATCTCAACCGGCACAATAACAATCAAAGCAAAGAATATGGTTTATTTCCGTGATACCAAAGAAATCTACGCAGAAGGCGATGTCTCAATGATTGAGCCTTCCGGTGGAATTTTTTATTGCGGATCACTTTATTTCAATATCAAAGAAATGCGGGGCGAAACCACTGATGTAAGAATGATGGGGCAGAGCAATGCAACTAAAACCGCAAAACCAACAGATGTCTCAACCAAACTCGACAGTGCCGGAGGGAAAAAATCAGGTTGGGATTCAAAAACCGCAATGCCATTTAATAGAATGTTTATGCGAGCAAAAAAGATTCGTAGCCTAGGTCGAAACGAACAAGAATTACTCCAACCGAGCATTACTACTGACAACTCACCAAGCCCAATTTTTAAAATAACCTCCGCGGCTGCACAATTGCGCAGAAATGAAAAAATAGAAAGCTGGCATAATATTTTGTGGATTGGAAAAATCCCGGTATTCTACCTCCCTTACATAATGAAAGATTTACGCTACGACTGGCCGTGGATGAGATTTGCAGCCGGTAGCAACAGTAAATGGGGGGCGTATGCTTTTTCTACCTGGGGTGTTGATTTAGACCCGGATGACAAGAGTTACTTCAGACCGGAAAAACTTTTCTTTGATATCGACTGGCGAAGTGAACGCGGATTTGCCGGTGGACTTGATTTGAAATACGAAATGGGATTCAAGGGTAGTTATGGAAAGATTGAAACCTATTATCTAAAAGAAACCGAAATAAGTGACGGCGATGATGAAGATCGTGCAGAAGATGATACTGAATATGGTGATACTTATGCCAACAAGGAACGCTGGAAATTTGAATGGCAACACTTTCAAGTATTGGGTAATGGCTGGGATATTCGAGCAGAGGCAAATGTTTACTCTGATCGAGATTTTATGTATGAATACTTCCGCAAGGATTATAATCAAGACAAAGAACCGGAAACCGTTGTTAATCTACGAAAGTTAGAAGACAATTATGTCTTTGAAATTGTTGGAAAAATGCGGGTAAATGATTTTATGAGCCAAGAAGAATATCTACCCGAAGCAAGGTTTACCCTTCCTGGATACCAAATTGGCAAATCAAACTTTTATGTTCGTAATGATACTCGCGTCGGTTACATCGGTAAAAAATTCGACAAGAAAGCTGACGACGACACTCTATTTGAAAACTACAGAGTCAGCGATGGTGAGGTTAAACATTTTGCCCGCGTACATACCGATACAAGAATTTATCGTCCATTCAAAATTGGAAAATTTGCAACATTCACTCCATATGTTGGTGGAATTGCAAGTTACTACGAAGATGGCTACGAACTTGACGGTGAACACACTCGCATCGCAGGACTTTATGGGGCTGAACTTATGGGGCGTTTTTATGGAACATACAAAAATGGCACTGTAAGACACATCCTTGAGCCTTCAATCAGCTTTACCGCCAATGAAGATCCAACCCTAAGTCATAAAAAACTATACACAGTCGATGAGGTTGACCTTTACGACGAACTGCATTATTTCACATTTAAATTACACAATAAAATTCAAACTAAAAGAATGGTTACGCTTGCCGGACAAGAAGATAAGGGACCTCAAGAAAAAATTGTTGATTTAATTGACTTAGATATTTCAACAAAATATATTCCGATTGAAGGCGAGGCAATTAATTCAAACTATGGCAATAAATTCTTACCAATTGATTTTGATTTAGTTTATCGACCAACCGACAATCTTTCAATTTATGGCGATTTGAGTTGGGATGTTGAAGACAATCAAATTGTTAACGGCAGTGTCGGGATTGATTGGAAGTATCACGATTTGCTAAGAATGCACGCAACACATCGCTATTCAAGAGGCGATACAATAATGGATCCTACTTCTGACAAGAGTAGCGAGACAACCTTTGCCTTCCGCTGGATGGCATCAGATAAATATTCATTAGAATATGCTGTGGGTTACGAATGGGCAAATTCAGGAGAAAATATTGATCATGGTATTTCTAAACAAAGGGTGTCTTTAATCAGAAATTTAAAGGTGTTTGAACTCACCACATCTTATGTAAGAGATGCAAGAAGAGGTGATCATTCAATATTCTTGACGCTTTCTCCAATCGGAATATCTCCGTTAGATAGAGCTGATGAAAATGCCGATACAGTTATTCCTCTGATGGATAGTAGATATCACCCATCTACGGTTGAAGATATTGAGATACCTTAACCGATGTCAACGAGAGTAGCGGTTTTCCCAGGTTCGTTTGATCCAATAACATGCGGACATCTTGATGTTATAAAAAGAGGGGCGAAGCTTTTTTCTAAATTAATCGTAGGGGTTGCAAAAAACCCAAGTAAAGACAAATCTCTTTTTACGGTGAATGAACGACTTAGCAGTATCAAGGAATTAGTGGCTGAAATCAAAAATGTTGAAGTAGTTGATTTTGAAGGAATGACTGTTGATTTTGTAAAAAAAACAAATGCTGATGCGATTCTAAGAGGGATAAGGACATTTAGTGATTTTGAATATGAATTTCAATTAGCACTCGCAAACCGTGCATTTGCTGGTGTTGAAACCGTATTTATTATGGCAAGTGAAGAAAATTCATTTGTTCGGTCAACTCTAATCAAAGAAGCAGCGTCAATGGGAGCAGATGTATCTAGATTTGTCCCGACTGAAATTGCCACCTTAATGAAAGAACGATTGGCAAGCAACCTAAGCAGTACATCGGGACTTAGAGGAGAAGAAGTGGCAGAATAAGGCAACACTGTATGGGCTTTGTCTTGAAATAAATAAAATGGGATTTCAAAATTTAAAGTGAAAGTTAATTAAAAGTTAATTAAAAGTTGAGAATTAAAAATTAAAAATGAAGGTGCTTTAGCTGTCGCTAAAGGCAATTTTGAATATTTACAATATTTTAGTGGTAATCACAAATGACAGAAAAAATCCAAGGGGTTTTTAAAAAGACCAAAAAAGGTGCTGGCGAATTGCGTCAATTCAGTAAATCTTTTAGAGCATCACCAGACGATATCTTTGTGCCGGCAGGATTGGTAAAAAAATATCAACTAACGGATGGGGCAACTGTGTTTGGCACAATCACCGGCAAGAAAAATCGAAAAAAATTAGAAAAGATCGAATCGATATGTGGATTAGACAAAAAGGAATTTGCTGAGAGAAAGAACTACAAGGATCTCACATCAATAATCCCTGACCAACGATTTAATCTTGAAGCAGGCGGTAAGTCAAGTATGAGAATAGTTGATCTTGTTGCCCCAATTGGAAGAGGCACCAGAGGCCTGATTGTTGCTCCTCCAAAAAGTGGAAAAACAGTCCTTCTTGCCAATATCTGCGAAGGGATTAGGGCAGATTGTCCTGATGCGAGCATCATCATCCTTCTTGTTGATGAACGGCCGGAAGAGGTTACAGAGTTTAAGCGAGAGGTTGATGCCGAAGTTCTGCACAGTTCACTCGACAATTCAAATAAAGAACACACCGAACTCGTAGAGCTAACGCTTGCCTACATCATGACTGAATTAGAATGCAAAAAAGACATAGTTGTGCTTGTTGACAGCCTTACAAGAATGGGAAGGAGTTTTAATCTAAGCGGCAAAGGCAGTGGACGCACAATGTCTGGTGGGGTAGATTCAGGGGCATTAGAAATTCCAAGACGTTTTTTTGGAATGGCAAGAAACATAGAAAATGGAGGCTCGATTACAATTATTGCCACCGCCCTTATTGACACCGGTTCAAGGATGGATAATCTTATTTTTGAAGAATTTAAAGGCACCGGAAATAGCGAAATCGTTCTCGATCGTAAATTGGCAGAAGAACGAATTTGGCCAGCAATCAACCTTCCGGAAAGTGGCACTCGCAACGAAGCAAGACTATTTGGAGAAGAAGATACTAAACGCCTAGCAAAACTGCGGAGAGCATTGGACAATCGCACCCCAAAGGAAGCAATCACCGCGATATTAAATAGGATAGAGAAACATCCAACCAATCGAGAATTTCTTGACTCTATCCCAGTCTAAATTTTGCATAAACTCCAAGTTGATGCAAAATTTTGAATCAAAAAGAAAAACTTCCCCCTTTCATAGATTGTCATAATGACACATGGAAAAATCATACAACAGTCTAAAATATCATATCAGCCAAAAGCAACAAAGAACATAACAGTTTGCAATAAAACAAGTTAAGAAATAAAGCGGTCGTTCCTTTACATATATTTAAATATACTAAATTATGGAATAATTGTTGCTAATCTCTATCAGTAAGAGTGGCTTTGCGATTCTTGCTTTATTCTAAATTCTGCTGTTAGAATTTAGAACTAACAATGAAGAAAGCTCTACGAGCGATATTTAATAAAATGAAAGCCTGTATTTCATTACCCATTGGGTGAAGAAAAATATAGACGATGCAAATTATCAAAGTCGCCTTTAACGATAGCTAAAGGACCTTCATTGTTAACTTTTA
>CAMZKK010000256.1 GCA_947311175.1 uncultured Planctomycetota bacterium
GGGAAGATGTCTTGATTGCCAGCACCGATCGTAGCACCAATGATGCAAGGGCAACATTCAAGGCATTAAGTATTACGCTTTTGAGTGGACAGACGAGAACCTTTTTGGTTGTTTATGATTTTAATGGTCATGCCACTAATGGTCAAACAGCTAAGTGTAGAATAAAAAATGCCAATTCTATTGTTTGTGATGCAGACACTAAGGTTGTGCCTCAGATAATGAGTAATACCAAAACTTTCCGCACCGGCACGGCTAATGCCGGTAATCTTTTTTGTCGATTAGGTGGCAGTAATCCCGGAAATACCAGTGAGCCGAATGCCAATGATCGAACAAATCTTGCAATGATTCAATTTGTGATGTCGGCAAGCACTAGAGAAAATATTACTATCAATTCAATGTCTTTTGCTGCAAGTGGAACTGCTGATGACAGTATTGATATTACCAATATAAAACTATACCGTGATGAAAACAATAACGGAGATGTTGATGGGGGTGATACCGCACTTGGTAGCACTGGATTTTATCTTGCAGATAATGGCACGGTGAATTTTACTTCATTAAACGAAACGATTGCCGGTGGGTCTGTTAAGCGTTATGTCGTTGGGTACAACCTAAATGGTTCTGCCTCAAATGGCGAAACGATGATTGTTAAATTAAGTGCAAACAGTAGTATCTCTGCAACCGGAGGAATAACCGCAATTGCAATCACTCCTGTTGGCAGTGCGCCATATACCGGTGGCACTAAAACAATGTCTAGTACCGGAACTTTGGATATTTCTACAGGCACAAATAATCCTGCCAATAAAAATGAAGCGAAGGACGCAACAAATGTTGAGATGTTGCAGCTCAAATTATCTGCCGGCACCGTAGAGGATGTTAAAATAACAGAAATAACCTTTACTGCATCCGGCACCGGAGATGACCTCGCTGACTTAACCCCAGCCGGAGTTAGACTTTATCAAGATACCAACAATAATGGCGTATGGGATTCTTCTTCAGATACGCAAATAAGCAATGCCGGAGTATATTCAGCCGATAATGGAACTGTTGTTTTTTCAGGATTAAATGAAATCATTAGTGCCGGTGAAAATGAAAATTGGTTGTTGGTCTATGATTTTAATAATTCCGCAAGCGACGGAGAGACCTTTGCGGTTTCTCTTGCAAATAATAACAATATTACTGCGGTTGGTGTTAGTAGCACAAATGCCATTGCGGTAAATGGGGCATCGGTTAGTGGGGCAACAGTTACTATTTCATCTGGAACCGGTGGGCTAACCCTCTTTACCGGTAGTAATAACCCAGGGGCAAGTAATGAAGCAAATGATGCAACCGGTGTTGTGATGTTGCAGTTTTCGGCAAAGGCGAGCTCTATTGAAGATATTGATATAACTCGGTTTAGATTTATTGCAAGCGGTAGCGGGCATGATGTCAATGATTTAATAAATAAAGGGGTGTCGCTTTACGAGGATGCGAATAATAATGGGATAGTAGATGCAGGTGAATCGCAGATTGATATTGGGCGGAAATTTAGTGCCAATAACGGAAGAGTAACATTTTCCGATACAGTAATGATTCCTGCTGGAGATACTAAGAATTTTATTATTACTTATGATTTTAACGGTTCTGCATCACCAAATGAAACCTTTATGATAAGCATTTCCAAAAATGATTTATTTCTCGCAACCGGTGTTACTAGCACCAATGCGATTGCAATTACCGGTGCACCGGTTCCCGGAGGAATAAAGACTATTTCTACCACCGGAAGTCTTACCGTTACTGCAGGAGCAAATAATCCTGTGGCTCAAAATGTAAGTAATTCGGCACAAAAATTATCAATGTTGCAATTCCAACTTTCAGCCAGTTCTGCTGAAGATATGATTGTGTCTTCAATCACGATATCCGGCACCGGCACCGGTAATGATAAAAACGATATTGCAAATGCCTATCTGTATTCAGATGTCAATGGCAACGGATTGTATGATGCCGGAACTGATACGCAAGTTGGTGTGGCAAGCTCATATTCTTTAGATGATGGCACCATTACCTTTTCTGGATTTTCCTATACCATAACAGCAAACAGCACCGAAAATATGCTTGTCGTTTATGATTTAAATAGCACTGCGTCGAACAATGAAACCTTTAAGGCGTCAATTGATTCTAATGTGAACATTATTGCTGTCGGGGCAGTATCTGGAGCAGGAACTGTTACCGGTGCACCAATTGCAGGAAATGCTATGTCGATTACTAATGTTGGAAAATTAACAGTAACTGCCGGCAATGCAAATCCAACCTCTGGCAATGAATCGGCATCGGCATCTCAACTTGAAATGTTGCAATTAAATCTTGCCGCAAATGATACTGAAAATATAAATATAGTTTCACTAACGATTACCGCAAGTGGTAGTGCCGATGACGCTACAGATATTTCTAATAACTCCGTATTTCTTTACAAAGATATAAATAATAATGGTCTGTATGACGCAGGGATAGATACTCAGCTTGGTAATGCAGGAAATTACTCAGCCGATAACGGAACGATTACTTTTTCCGGATTAAGTGAAACCATTAACGCCTCTTCAAGTGTCAATTGGTTGGTGGTGTATAATCTTGCAGGTAGTGCGTCAAACAATGAAACCTTTCAGGCAAGGTTGGCTGCGAATACAGATATTGTTGCAACCGGTGTTTTATCGACACAAGCAGTAACAAAAATAGGAGCACCGATTGATGGTGGAATAAAAACAATCTTTAATGTTGGTTCACTAACGGTAGCGGTTGGTGAAAATACTTCAGGGGCATCTTATCAAGAAAACAATGCAACCGGAGTTGTTGCTCTGCAAGTAGCGTTTACTGCGTCAACGGTTGAAAATATTACCATTAATTCTGTTCGGTTTACTGCCTCAGGCACCGGTGACGATAGAGGTGGGGCAGGTGACCTTGTCAACAATACCGGTCTTCATTTGTATCTCGATGCAAATGGAGATGGGTTGATTGATGGTGGTGATACCTTGTTAAAGTCCGGTGATGGTTATGGTGCGAATAACGGAACTCGCAATTTTACCGGAATAAATCAAACGGTAAATGCAGGCGAAACCATTTATTTTCTGCTTGTTTATGATTTTAACGGTAGTGCAACTAATGGCGATACCTTTAGCGGTAGAATTGCGGAAAATACTCAAATCTCAGCGACAGGAGTAAGTAGCGTTCAAGCAATTACTCCAACGGGAGCTCCTGTTCAAGGAAATACGATAACTATTTCAAGCACTGGTTCGCTAACTATTTCGGATGGTGCAGAAAACACTTCCTCTCCGCTTGGTAATACTACAGAGCAGGAA
>CAMZKK010000257.1 GCA_947311175.1 uncultured Planctomycetota bacterium
CTTTTAACTCAAATAATTCCATCACCGGAACAACAGCTCAATAGAAAAAATATCTAAAAAAGATTAACTTTGATTTGGCCATAAAAACCCTTGATAAACAACTTGAAAAACAAGGATTATTTAAAAATGATTTTAAGGCAAACTTTGACTTCCTAAAACATCACAAACTACTAAGTACAAACAATCAAGTCGTCCTCCCAACTAGTTTCAAAGGAACACCTGCGTGGAGGCTAATAAAACGCTTAGTTGCAAAACACAAGGAACATATCAAGGTAAAATATGCCAAAGAGTTTATGACAAGAGATGAAAACAAGAACAGAACATTTATCCTTGCTCTAACCCCCACCTCACGTGATGGCATCAGATATTTTGCAAAAGACGCACCGGTGAGCCTTGAATCATTAATTTACCTGAACAAGATTAAGGTTGAGAAAATTAAGGTTACAGATATTAATGATAGCCCAAAAACACCAAAAGAGCTTGGCATGCTAACTCTTATTAAAATAAAGCAATTACTCAAACAAGATTGCAAACTTGTCTTTAGTGAAAATATCAAAGATTTATCAGGGACAAACATCTTCTCTACCGGGACAAAGATAACTCTTGATATGATAGATTTTCTACACAAAAGTGACTGTAGAAAGATTGCCTATTACGACAAGGGATGGACCGTTCTTGCCTATGTATATCCATCGGAAAAACAACTTGGAGATATTGAGTTTTCTGAGGAATGGGTCAGTGAAGTCAGAGGGAAATTAGGAATAAAAGTAAATGATAAAAATGCAAAAATATTTCTTACCGGACCAATGTTGGTTGCCCACGATCTTGCTGCAATCATCAAAGAAGATTTTATCCGCATTACCCTCTGGGTTGGAATAATTGCCGCCTTGGTTTTAATAATTTGCTATCGTGATGTAAAACGAGTGATGTTATCACTCTGCCCAATTCTGTTGTCACTCGCATACCTAATGGGATTTATGAGTTTCTTCAGCATATATTTCAACTTTATCAACGTCTTGGTGGTGCCAATAATAATTGGGCTTGGAGTTGATAATGGAATCCATCTTGTCCATCGTTTCTATGAAGGAAATAGCAATATCAAACTTGTGGTAATGGAAACCGGACGTGCCATTGTTATTACCAACCTAACGAGTATGATTGGTTTTGGTTCACTTTGGGCTGGTAGCTATAAAGGACTCACCAGTATGGGAATGCTATCGGTATTTGGACTTACCATGTCGGTTATCGCATCCTTAGTAATATTGCCATCAATTCTAATGGTTTTATCAACAACAACAAAAAACAAGGCATAAGCAAAGAGGAAAATATGAAAAATTTTAAATCAACATTCTTTATCATTACAATAATTATCACATCCATGACCTTTGTCGCAGGAAGTGATATTCCAGCCATATCAAAAGAAGCAAACATCACAAACCCAACAAAGTTAGAAAAAGATGAATATCAAAAAACCCTAAATGACTTGTTTGCCAAACACAAAGATTTAAAATATTTTACTGCATCTTTAACCCAAATAAAAGAAGGGGGTGTATTCAAAAGACCTATCAAGAAGAGTGGAACAATCAAAGTCAAACTTCCAGAATTATTCTTATTAGATATGAGTGACGATGGACTTGTTATCACGGTGGATGGTCGCTATGCTTGGATTTACGATACCGACCTTGATGATGTTGAGATTTGGGATATTCAGAAAAAAAATAATCAGACAAAAGCTCCGAAATTAGATATCTCATCCTTTTTTCTTGGCTGTTCAATAAAAACCGCAGATGAATTAGAGAAAGAATTTACAATCTATGCCTTCAACGACAAAAAAAGCAAATCATCTCACTTTATCTTAATCCCCAAAGATAATAACGTTCATAAATTTAGCAGGATAGAATTAACAATCCCTAAAGATTCATTACTACCAAGTTTTGTTTGTACCGTTGGAATCAAAAACGGTGATAGACCGCCGTTAAAAACCATCCAATTAATCAGCTCACTAAAGACAAATCTCGACAAAGCACCTGAAATAACCAATGATGTTTTTGAATTTAAACCAAACGAAGATATGTCATTCAGGATTATGGATTTTAAAGGCAATGCCAAAGAAATTGACCTTGAATATGTAAACAATTTAATCAAAAGCAATGGGAGTAAATAGATGCCTATTAGTGAATTTGCACGAGACTCATATCAACTAATAACAGTATCAGGGATTTTAGATGGAAAAACCGATGAATCTATAAAGCTACATACAATCCTTGACGCACCGAGTAATGTTATTTGCCACAACTATATGCTTGACGTTGAAGGGGTTGAATATATGAATTCAAGCATGCTAGGGCTGTTGGTCAAATTCTTAAGCTCATGCAACACTGCCGGCAAAAAACTTGTTCTAATCAAACCGTCTCCATCATTACTAAGTATTTTTGATATGATTGGACTTACCCATCTTATTCCGGTAGCGGAAGATGAAGTTTCAGGATGCGATACATTGGGATTTGAAATTTCTGAAAAGATAAACAATGATATTGATTACGATATATTAGCTGATGAAATCGAAGAGATAATTACCGCTGAGGAAAATTGCGGTAAATCAGCAAAAGAAACCTGTGAACTAAGAAAACTATTAGGCTAAAGAACCTTCATTTTTAATTTTTAATTCTCAATTTTTAATTAAATTACGCAGTTGTTGCGTAATTTAGGTTAATTATTAGGCTTCCCAATGAAAAGCACACGAATCATAATTGTTGCCTATCACAGTGAAGATGATTTATCTCGCTGTTTGCCAGCATTGATTAAAGAGAGCAAAAGAGATGCTGAAATAGTGGTGGTTGACAATTCATCATGCGAAAAGACTAAAAAACTCGTCGCATCATTTCCTGAAATAATCTACATTGATGCAAAAGAAAATTTAGGTTTTGCGAAGGCAAATAATCTTGGGGCTAAAGATTTTAATGGGGAATTTCTATGCTTTTTAAACCCCGATACCGAAGTTAAAAATGAAGTAAATTCAATCACCAAACTTGCTGAATTTCTACACAACAATCCAAAAGTGGCTGTCGTTGGACCATTGGTCAAAAACACAGATGGAAGCAGACAAATGTCTTTTCGCAGATGGCCTAGTTTTAAAACCGCAATCTTTAATCGTTATAGCCTTATCACAAAATTATTCCCAAACAATCCATGGTCGAAGTCATACTTAATGAGTAACGACAATGGCGAAATTGCAAAAAAAGTAGATTGGGTTTCAGGTTGTTGTTTAATGGTTCGAAAAGAAACCTTTACAAAGATTGGCGGGTTTAATGAAGAATATTTTATGTTTTGCGAAGATACCGCTCTTTGTAAATCAATTTCATTACTTGATGACGATTGCAAAGAGATATGGTTTTGCCCTACCTCAATCATCACTCACCACATAGGCAAAAGTATTTCTGAAAAATCTATAAAAATTGTTTACGAACGACACCGAAGTATGTGGATTTATTTCAAAGACTACAATCCACATTGGATTTTTTTGTCACCAATAACCATATTGGGATTAATACTTAGAACTGTTTGGTATAGCATAAAGGCAATCAATAATGCTAGAAAATAAATATTTAATCATCAATGCCGATGATTTTGGGTTTTCCACAAAAATCAATGAAGGCATTATCAAATGCTTCACCAACGGAATTCTCACCAGCACAACCATGGCTGTCAATATGCCTTTTGCAAAGGAAGCTGCCAACCTTGCCTTAAAACATCCTGAATTGGGAGTAGGAATCCACCTTAATGTTGTAAGAGGGCATCCTGTTCTTGAAAGTAACTTGGTAAACTCATTGATAGATAATGACAACAAATTTTATTTAACCCATTTTGATTTCTTCAAGTTTTCATTAACCAAACCACAAAAAATCTTGAGCCAAATCGAAAATGAATATCGGGCACAAATTAAAAAATTTATCAATTTTGGCTTATCCCCAACCCATTTAGATAGTGAACGCCACCATGCGGTATGGCCAGCCATCTTTAAGATTCAAATCAAACTTGCTCATGAATTTAATATTCCGGCAATCAGAACATTCAACGAACCCTATTGGAAAAATGCCCCTAAAAGAAGCATAAAAAAACAAGTCAACAGTTCGGTATTGCGAATGATAAGCAGTTACAACAACAAAAAATTACCAAGAGACATTGCTCACCCGAATTTCTTTTATGGCGGTAGTCATATCGGGAAAATCAATGTAGATTACCTTGAACGCTTAGCAGATGCAATTCCAACAGGAATCAGCGAATTAATGACCCACCCCGGACTTGCTGAGCAAACCAAAGATTCAATATCCAAAAGCTATCTTGATAACGGCAGAGAAACAGAATACGAAGCATTATGTAACAATAAAATAAAAAGATTACTAATCAAAAATAACATTGAATTAGTAAACTACGAACAATTTGCAATTAAAACGGCAGGAAGATCTACTTTTGAATTTTGATAAAAAATTAACAAGAGATGAATAGAGTCCCTTAAAAAGCCTTATTTTTTAATTAATAAAAACCAAACCGGCATAGCCCACAAAATGGGATGCCACTTCGCTTGGAACTACATAATGACTATTGGTATATTCGAGTATCTTTGCCTCTGAATTCATTGCTGATGCATAGGCAGTTGTTGCTGCCACTGCCCCTGCTCCGCAGGCAGAACGATGCTTGCGAGAATGTTCAACAATTTCAGTTGCCTTCAACTTCAAGATTAAATCAAGTAATGCCTTGTCATTTTTATCAGCCCAACTAAGTGCTTCCTCACCACTGCCTGCTGGATTAACGCCAAACGATTCGCCATAATGAGTAAAGTCAGAACTGCCAATTATCACAATATTTTTTGAACTTTCAGCAACAAGTTTTGCTATTTCAAAACCTAAAATTTCAATATTTCCAATTGCGGGAACTGCAATCGGGACAATCTTACTCTCGGGGAAACAATGCTTAATAAATGGAATTTGTAATTCTATCGAATTATCACAAATATGCGGAGTATCACAAAACTCAGCCAATGCGGAATCAGAAATTAATTTTGCAAATCCCTCATCAACCTCAACATCACCAATTGGTGAACGCCATACGCCTCGCCCCCAAATCGCTGGAATCGTTAGTGGCATAGTATGAACAGCTCCAAAAACAATTATGGTTTCAGGGGCTGTATCTTTCAATAACGAATACACCTTACCGGCAACCGAGCCACTAAAACTAAGTCCGGCATGAGGAACAATCCCCGCAATAGCCTTACCGGTAATTTTTGGATTTTCATAATTGCAATATTTTTCAAGCGATGCCAACAACTCACCTGCATCAGAAGGATACCAACTACCTGCTTTTTCTGCCTTACGAATTGTCATAAGTTTATCCTCAATACCATTAGCAAAAAATCAAATACTACCAACAACAATCCTAAACCCTGTATGATTATTTCGGATATCTCGTTCACACAAATTATGATAATAACAATTGAGAGCATAAATAGCTGATAGCCAATGCCCGCCCTTTGTCAAAGCTCGACCGTCATTATCTTGATGTTCGGCAATACTCCATTCTGCGACATTGCCAGCCATGTCATTGCATCCCATAGGAGACACCCCTTTCGGATAACTACCGGAAGAAGAAGTAGCAGGCATATCATTCGCAAACATATTTTTTGAATAATTGCAGACATCACTATTCGGAAAATTATTTCCCCATGGAAAACGCCGTCCATCTTTTCCCCGAGCAGCATATTCCCATTCCTTTTCTGTAGGCAAGCGGCAGTCAGCCCATTGACAATATGCCATCGCATCATCAAAAGATACTCCTACTACCGGCAATTCAGGTTTAGTAAAACGACTGCCAAAATCTATCCGTTTATCATAATTTGTCGCTTTTTCAAACTCAAACCACATTGCAAAAGACAAGGGATCTTTTGCAATGTAAAAAGACTTTACCCGAGCGTCTTTTTCTAATACCCCAACTGAGCCACTGCCAAAAGTAAAAATTCCTTCGGGAATCGCAACCATTTCAATTCCTGTTTTGGGATGAATAACGGTATCAATATTTTGCTGAATATTAGAAAGCTGATTTTCTTTAATCCCAAAGGCTGATGAGCATTCATTAAATATTTCTTTTAATTCTTCATCACCAATCTCAAGATGAACAGCAATCTTATCAATCAATCTTGATTCGGCAGAATCAAGCTTTCCATCGGCAAGACTGACATTAATGATATCTTTCAATAGAAATATTTTCTCCTCTTTATTACCCTTAAAAAACAGTTTGGTTTTACTCTGGGTAACTTCCTTTGCAATATCCTGAGCTTCTTCAGACGAAAGTCCCAATTTAATTCTAAATCTTTCAAGATATTTTTTTTCTTCTTCCGATATGTATTTATCCGAAGATGCCGCAATCAATGCATTACGCCATCTTCCTTTTGCCACTATGCTCATCACATTCCCCTTATTGTAAAAACAATGTTATTATATTCACACTCTCAAATAACGCAATCGACAAGATATCAGATGGCTCCCATTTTGTCGATTGGTTTTTTCTTGATATAAAGATACTATTCAATAATATATCATTATGCAAGACGCAATATTTAAATATGATTTTCACATCCACACAGTTTTTTCCGGTCATTCATCAATGGATATGATTGTGGGAAATATCATCAGAAAGGCTCAAAAAACCGGGCTTAGGAAGATTGTCATTCTCGAACACGTGCCGCAAGTCAGCAACAAGATACAACTAAAAGTAACGAATAACAGCTACAATCCCCAAAAAACAATCCGTGCACAAATAGATTCTATCATCGAAGATCGTGCATATTTTAAAAGTGAAAACCCTGATGAAGAAATCCAAATCATGGTTGGTGCGGAAATAGATGCAAATCCAAACAAAATGGATGGCTCACTTCTGCTTAAAGATTTAGCGGGGATTGATGTCGTCCTCGCCAGCACTCATTATCTACCTAATGCCAAGGGCATGTGGTATGACGAATTAGAATGGTCGGAAGAGCAGGCTTTACAAATGTATGATGAATGGTTTGTCTGGGCAATGCATATTGCGAGCAACAAAGATGTCAATATCTTTGCCCATCCAGGGATTTCTCTCTGTGCAATAAAGGCAATCACGGAATTTACTGGTTCGGTCTTAGATGATTTTGAAAAACTATTTTTAATATGTAAAAAATTTGATACCGCAATTGAAATCAATGAAAATGCAATCTCAAAATTAACAACTCAACAAGCCAAAACTTACATCAATATATTTAGGATAGCGAAAGATGTTGGCGTTAAATTTTCAATTGGTAGCGACTCCCATCATCCACGAAAAATCGGCAAATATAAATGGGCCAAACAAATCATCAAAGATATTGGAATAAAATATGACGACATATATCAACCACAACTAAAATGGAAGATATTGTGAGAAAGTTTAAATATCCAAAAAACTTTGAGACTATGCCTGAAGTTATTTCAGCTATCGAGAACACTCCAAAAGGAAATTCAATAATATCAGGATGTTGGGGTAGCGGTAGCTCTTTAATTATAAAATTTCTTAGAGAAAAATTAAATAGAAATATTCTCATCATTACCAACTGCCCGGAATCGGGAGATGAACTTGAAGATGATTTCGAAGCATTAGAAACCACCGAAGTATTTCATTTTCCACCATGGGATGTTTTGCCATCAGAGACGGAGCACCTCGAATTTGAATCCCTTAAAGAACGACTTAATGTATTGAGAAGGTTGGCAGATAAAGACAAATTAAAAAATCCGGCAATCATCATCACTCCGGCAACCGCACTTTATCAACCGACGCTAAATCCAAAAAACCTAAAAAATGGAGAATTATCCATCAGTAACGGCACGGAAATCAGCCCTGAAGGATTATGTGCAATTCTAAACGATGCTGGACTAGAACAATCAATTGAGGTTGACGAACCTGGTTTTTTCTGCAGAAGAGGTGGCATCGTTGACGTCTTTCCCATCTTCAGTAACGAGCCATTTAGAATTGAATTTTTTGGCGATGAAATTGACGCAATCTTCACCTTTGACCCCATAACCCAAAAAAGTTTAGAATGTATCGACTCCTGTGTTTTGATTGATGTTTCAGCTGGAACTGTAAAAAATGCCTATTCCGCAGAAAACAAATCTTCTATATTCGAACACTTACCGACAGATACAATAATATTTATTGATGACCCGAAAAAATGTTTCTATATGACCTCTCTATACCTCGAAGGCTACAAAGACACAAACCATCCACTATTTAATGATTCCCAAATAAATTCTAAACTTTTTAAATTTCCGACAAATATAATATCTGAATTAAGAGAAGAGACTTGGCCTAAAAACTTAGATGAACCTAAAAAAATATCTAAAATAGAATTAAACACTCACAGCATGCTCAAGATTGAAGGCTCTACGAAGCATGCACTTAATGAGCTAAAAAAAGCGGTGGATGAAGGATTCAAAATAACTGTTTTCTGCCATAATGATTCGACACGTTCAAGATTTAAAGAATTATTATTAGAAAAAGGATTTGGTCTGGCAGCCAAGATAAATCTTAAGATTGGCAGGATTTCCAAAAGCGTCTGTTGGCCGTCTTTAAAAACAATCTATGTCAGTGGTCATGAAATTTTTCATCGATACAAACATCGACCTCGTCAAAAACATCGAAATATAGCAAGTAATCCAATTAGAGATTTTTCAGAATTACGGCCGGGAGATTATGTCGTCCACATTCTCCACGGAATTGCAAAATTTGAAGGTATTTCTTGCTTAACTCAAAATGGGCAAGAAGGCGACTATATGAGATTGCTATATGCTGATGAAAAAAAATTATACGTTCCGCTATCACACATTGAATTAGTCCAAAAATACCTAGGAGGAGGAGATGCAAAGCCGACCTTATCGAAATTAGGTGGCAAATCATGGTCAACCAAAAAAGCAAGAGCTGAGAAAGCTGTCAAAGAAGCGGCTGCAGACCTTTTAAGAATTCAAGCGGTTCGTAAACATTCAGTCGGAATAAAACACAAAGGCAATAAAGACTGGCAACAGAGATTTGAAGATGAATTTATCTTTGATGAAACAGAGGATCAACTTAACTCAATTTGTGACATCAAGAAAGACATGAAAGCCTCTTCCCCAATGGATAGATTGCTTTGCGGTGATGTAGGATTTGGAAAAACCGAAGTGGCAACGAGAGCTGCTTTCATGGCAGTTATGGGAGGTTATCAGGTTGCAATCCTAGTCCCTACCACAATCCTTGCCGAACAACATTATCGAACTATGTTTGAAAGAATGGCAGACTATCCGGTTACAGTTGATGTCTTGAGCAGATTTAAATCTACCTCTCAACAAAGAGAAACTATTAATAAAACCAAAGAAGGGTTAGTAGATATTCTAATTGGCACCCATCGAATTCTCTCCAAAGATATTGAATTCAAAAACTTAGGATTAGTAATTATCGATGAGGAACAACGCTTCGGAGTTGAACACAAAGAAAAGCTAAAACACATGAGAGTCAGTGTTGACATTTTAACAATGACTGCAACTCCAATTCCACGAACCCTTCACATGGGACTTATGGGACTTAGAGACATCTCAACCTTGACAACCCCACCATTTTCAAGACAGGCAATTCGCTCACAAGTTGTCAGATATGACAAGAGAATTATTAGGCGAGCAATTTTACGAGAGCTTTCTCGAAACGGACAAATATACTTTGTCCATAATCGAGTTAGAAATATTGAACACATTGCGGTGCAACTTTCCGAACTGGTGCCGGAAGCAAGGATTGGTATTGCTCATGGACAGATGAATGAAAAACAACTCGAAGACATTATGCTTAAAGTTATCAATCACAAAATTGATGTATTGGTTGCGACAACCATTATTGAATCCGGACTTGATATCTCAAATGTAAATACAATATTTATTAATGATGCCGACCATTTCGGGTTGTCTGAGCTCCATCAACTCCGTGGCAGGGTTGGTAGATATCGCAACCGTGCCTATGCATACTTCCTCGTCCCCGAATCAAGACCATTAAGTAAAGTTGGTCAAAAGAGGCTAAAGGCGATTGAAGAATTTGCAGAATTGGGAGCCGGTTTTCAAATTGCAATGCGTGACCTTGAAATTAGAGGTGCCGGCAACGTTATCGGATTAGAACAGTCCGGGCATATTCACAATATCGGCTATGAATTATA
>CAMZKK010000258.1 GCA_947311175.1 uncultured Planctomycetota bacterium
CTACCGATTTAAGCTTTATATCTCCACTCCAACTCTTAGGCTTCGTAATTGCAAATCCCCAGATAAAGTTGGCAAGCCAATTTTCTTTTGCGGCAACATAAGTTTTTTTATCATTTGGAATAACGATATAATCACCCTTTTGTAAAGATTTAACAGTCAATCCTAGTTTATTGCTACGCATTGCCCATGGCAAAGTATCTGTAAGTTCACCAACTCCAGTTGTATCCCTAGCAGTAAGTATGTAGCCGGCAGGAAGACCTATTCTATTTACAGTTGTATATACTGGCACCCAAGTATTGCCAAGATATACCTCAACCCAATTATGATAAACTGCTTTTTTTCTTTGAATCAAAAGCCCTAAACAATGGCGAGTAGGGATATTCACAGCCCTAACAAGACTTGCGAAAAGATCAGAATGTTCACTACAGTCACCTCTCTTGCTTTCAATAACATCAAGAGGAGTGGCATTCATTCTGCCTTTAGAATTCCATTTTACATTATCATAAACCCAACCAGCAATATATGCCACGGCATTTAGAGCATCAGTCTCTCCTTTAGTAATCTTTTCTGCCAATCGTTGAATCTCTCGTTGATTAGGCATAATATTGCCGGAGCTACCAATAAATGGCTGCATTTCAGCACTCACACTCTCCCTTGCAATTGGAAAAGAGATATGAGAAGAAATGGCTGGAGCATTACTCTTTAACCACAACTCAATATTGCCACCAATATTTTTTATAGTCATATATTCTGAATCATGAATATGCTTGATCCATGCCTTAGATGGCACGGGAGAAACTATGATTTTATCAAAGTTATCCCACGCAGGAACACTAAAGTCAACCGGCACCGACGTAACTACTTCGTAAGTTTTTACATTTTTAGGTGAAGGCATTGGATTGCTGTCGTCAACCACCCTAAAGGTTGCACCTTGTGCTTCCATCAAGATAATTCTGCCGTCTTCAGCAAATGTTAGTTTTACCGGATTGCTTGGAGTAGCCTCACTCGTAGATTTGACAACCCAAACTCGTTCATTAACCCCTTTAAAAAACATTTCCTTTGTCATCAAAACCTCTGCTGACTCACGAACAACTTTTCTTGTCCTTCTACTTAACACATTAGCAGTAATTATTTTGCCCGGTTTTAGATTTTGCTTTACCAAAAAATATCCGTCCATTGAAAAAAGAACATTATTGGGAACCTTGACTTTTTCTTTCTGACTTCCATTATCGCTGTAAATCTCAAAATAAGCATAACCGCCCTTAACATTAACAATCGTCTCAGTCCTAGCTCCTCCGTCAACCGTAATCTCTCTTGAATAAAGTGCCTCACCGTGCGGTCCGGTATAAACCTTACGATTAACCTTTCTAATATAAGTATTCCCACCTCGGACAATAGTGGTGGTCTGAGTAGTTGTGATTTTTGTAGAACTCATTCCCCGATAATTAACAGAAGTGCGATTTGTTTTACCAACAGTACGCCTTGCACCAGAGACATCAATAACAAACTCATAATCGCCGGCATTTGATGGGTTTGACATATTAGGAGTAGCCGTCTTTACTATCCCCGTAGCAACACTACCAACACTATGGACAACATTCTTTGGTATTGATAACGTTTTATTTACCATTGTCTTAATACAACCAGAAGTAATCACAGTTATAGCAATTAATATAATGTAGATTTTTTTTAGTTTAAACATAATATCCTCTAATTAAAATATAAAATATTGCTCACTACCATATATCATCAAAAATGATAATCCCTGTCAATAAAACAAAAAATACAATCAATAGAATAGCTGTAACTTATTAATTGGTCAAGACTATTACGCATAATAAAAAAAGAGTGAATTGTGTAAATTCACTCTTTTAAAGTAATGGCGGGGCAACAAAGACAACACAGGTGTTGGGCAGTTGGGGAAGGAAGAAGAGTGCTACCTCAGCTCCCCGCCGAAATTTAGATTTTGGGAGCCTGCATATGAAGCGGTCATAGCATGCAGACTCCCTGTTTGATGTTGAACCCTGATCAGTGTCGGGCAGTTGGGAAGGAAGAAGGGAGATCAGAATCCAAATTCCACCAAACAACTTTGTATGACCGTAAATCTCCTAAAGCTAACTATTTTAAATTAAAATCTATACTAAAGCTGACTGTTGTGCAAGTAATGTTTCAACCTTTTCTCGCAAATCACCTATCATAAATGGTTTTGAAAGGTAATCATCAACTCCAGACTCAAATATTTTTTCTATTTCGTGGCTGTCTTTGATGCTGGTGACAGCCATAATCTTACAATTATAACCATATTCCTCTTCTTTAATGTGTCGAGATACCTGCATACCATTAATATCTGGCAACATAATATCTAACAATATCACATCAGGCTTTAATCTTTCAGCAAGCTTTCCAGCCTCATAACCATTTTTTGCATGATGAACTTCATATTTATTGTCACTAAATACATGCTTAATTATTTCAAAGATAAAATCTTCATCATCCACAATTAATATTTTTTTAACACCATCATCTTCACTAAGAAGATTGTGTTTACGCATAAAATCAAGTGCATCATTACGAGATATTCTATTATGACCACCTGGGGTTCTACTTGAACGCAAGTCATTGTTGTCAATAGCAGCAATAATAGTATGTTTAGATACATGGCAGACAGTAGCCAATTCACCGGTAGAGCAGTAATCTCTAGTGGAAAATAGTTCTGAACCTACACTCACCTAAACCTCACTTTCAAGTTTACATTTTGCACGTTTCTCTCGTTCTTCTTATTTATATAACATTTTCTGCGAATGTCAATATTTATATTTATTTTTATTCGTTTTTTTTTTGCAATCAACAGATAGCCGCCAAGCCAAAAGACATAACACACCACAACAAAAGACCTTACATCAACGATATGTAGTGAAAATATTTTATTTTTTATAGAATTAAAATTACTTGAAGCAATATTAATTTTTACATAAAAATAGAGACGCAATAACTTGCGTCCCTACATTTCTGTTAATGGCTAAATATTGTGATGCAGATTATCAAAACGACCTTTAGCGACAGCTAAAGCACCTTAATTGTTAATTATTAATTGTTAATTGTTAATTAAAACTAATACTTTTCTTTTAGTTGGCGAGGCTTCTGAAAGACAGGATTCTCCAAAATATTTTGATATACTTTAACGCCCAACCTATTAGCTAAATCTACAGATTTTGCATCGACATCCCCTGTCGACCAAATTTCAATTCGCTCCGCATCTTTTTCTCGTGCCGCCCTTATCGACGCCTCAAGGCTCTTCCTTACATCACCCCAAAACCTAACCGTATCTATTGATACAACCAAACAGAGTGTCCCATCTTTACTTAACGCACCAAGAGTATTTCTAACCGGCACAAATCGATATAACACCTTTGCCCTTTGGTGCATTAACGCCAACAATTCAAGCTGACCACTGACAATATTTGCCTTGAGTGGAGAATTTACCTTGCTTAAAAACATAACCGCATCATAAACACCCTCAACACCTTTCATATCATTTAAGTAACGCCAAATGTATGCCTGCTCCCGTGGTGTATAATTTGGGTTATCCAAAAGTGCTCTAATTGGAGATTTTTTTTGTGTGTATTTTAGATTAAATTTCTCATCATACTTTACAGAAAGTTTTCTGACCATATCGCTTGGGCTATTATCCCGAATAAACTCCTCAACCCCAATATCATGCCCCATTGGAGTTAATGATAAAGTAAATGCAGCGCCACCCGGTAATGCAAACACAGTCGCTTGAATCGGCAATTTTCCCATCAACCTTTTGCGTGCAACATAGTTTAAAAATTCTTGAATACTTTTATTCTCCGAGTAAACATCAATCCCCATTTCATATGCAAGTAATCTCCTCTCACCACCAGCAGGACCCTTTCCTGGTTTTGACAAATCAAGACCTGAACTTGCGATAGTCTTTCTTTTTCGTCTAAAAGGAGAAGCAAAAGCCCTTCCAAGGTTCCCTACGCCTTTAAATATATTTTTACATGTAATCCCAGGGTGCTTGACTAAATTTTTTGCTCCAGCCTTAACCGCTCGAGCTGAATCTCCCATTCCACTAGCAACATAACTGTGCCCATAATTTTTTTTAAAATTGTCCATCACTTCAATTTCATGGCAAGTTTTAATCAACTTACGAACAGAATGAATCTCACTGTTCTTGC
>CAMZKK010000259.1 GCA_947311175.1 uncultured Planctomycetota bacterium
AGATATTAAATCACAAATTCATACTATATTTATTATCTTGTCGTTAATAGGGGTAACGGTATTTGCTGTTTTAAAAAACAAAAAATTTGCTCTTTTCCCCGTTTTGTTTTTTTTGATTCTTGCTCCAACCTCAAGTATTATGCCAATGCCAGATTCGTTAATAGAGTATCGTCTATATTTTCCACTAATGCCTTTGCTTGCTATGGTGGTTTTTGTGTTTGATAACATATTTAATAAATTTGGCAAAAGACTTAAAATATTGCCAGAGAGGATTAATAAACTAAAATCTTGGTTTTTTATCTTTAGTGCTATTATTTTAGCATTGTTAACAATTAATCGCAATTTTATATTCAGCGACAAGTTGTTATTGTGGCAAGATACGGTGCGTAAATCTCCAAACAATTATCGGGCAAATATTAATTACGGCAGATTATTAGTAAAAGCAAAAAGAGGAGAGAAGGCTCTTCCTTATCTTAAAAAAGCTTTTTCACTCAATCCTGATAATTCTGAGATTAATTTAGCACTTGGAAATGCCTATCATCAATTAAAAAAATATAAGAACGCAATCTTTTTTTTCAACAACGTTATCCTTTTGAATCCACAATCATTTAAAGCACATAATAATCTAGGGAATATTTATGTTGAATTAAGGATGTTTAATCGAGCAATGATTCATTTTAAAAAAGCAATTTCATTAAGCAATACTCCTGAAAATATTTATACAAATATCGGATGTGCTTATGCTAAAAAAGGAGACTTTGCCCAAGCAAAAATAAACTTTGAAAAATCTATTTCAATCAACCCTTATTTTTTTAATGCTTATTTCAACTTAGGTGTGTTGATGAAAAAAAACGGGAAAGAAAAAGAGGGAGAAAGATATCTACAAAAGGCAAATGCGCTACTGCTGAGACAAAAGTAAGAAAATCAATCGGGACAGGCAAGAAATATTCCCATAGTTGTTAGGTGGGGTTTATTTGCGATTCATGAGTTGTTCGAAGTAGCTGGGTATTTTTGAGGTGAAGGTCATTTCTTTTTTGGTGTAGGGGTGGATAAGGGTTAATGACGTAGCGTGAAGACCGAGTCGCCTAATATCCTTTTCTTTTGTGTCGTATTTTTTGTCGCCAACTATCGGATTACCCTTTTCTGCAAAATGTACTCTGATTTGATTTTTCTTGCCCGTTAACAAGTCAACCTCTAACAAACTAAAATGCTTTGATTTTTTGATTACTTTATAGCCTGTTTTTGCAAGCGAACCTTTTTTTGGGTCGTTGACAGAGTACATTTTGTAGGCATTATTTTCTGTCAAATAAGAGGTAATCATCCCCTCTTCTTCGCGGGGGATACCATAGACAAGGGCATAATATTTTTTAGAAAATTCCCCCCAAGACTCTTGCAGAAAATGTTTTATTTTTTCGCTTTTAGCAAAGACCAAAACCCCAGAGGTATCTTTGTCCAGGCGATGAACAACATACACCCTATTTTTAGATTTTGAATTTCCCTTTCTCACATAGTCGTTAAGGTAAAAAAAGGCACTATTGTTTTTTACCTTGTCTGTTCCAATCGTCAAGAGTCCATTGGTTTTATCAACGACAATTATATCGCAATCTTCATAAATAATACTAAGACCTTTTGGTTGATATCTCCTAGGCGGTTTTTTGAAAATCTTCCGGTCATTACGAGTATTGTTTTGAGTCATTTTAGTCCAATCATACTTGTTACAGCTTATTCTGTTATTGTTTTCTTTTGTAGTTGTGCAATATCAATCTTCATCAATCCAGAAATAACAATCGCTAGAACAAAAAAACCAGCAAAGATATAAAGTGTTTGAGAATAACTACCTGTTCTTTCATGGACATAGGCTGCCAAGGTAGGTCCTGCCATTCCTGCGGCAGACCATGCAGTAAGAATATAACCATGAATTGCTCCGAGTTGTTTGGTCCCAAAAATATCACCTATAAAGGCTGGTACTGATGAAAAGCCACCGCCGTAACAAGTTAAAACAAAGAGTACCAACCCTTGAAAGACAAATGCTGATGTTGTTTTTGGTAATATTATAAAAGCAATCACTTGCAATACAAAGAATATCAGATAGGTATTTGCTCGACCTATATAATCGGAGGCAGACGCCCAAGCAATTCTTCCTGCTCCATTAAAAATCCCCATTAACCCCACCATGCCAGCGGCCGCGAGCTTTGTCATTCCGGTAATTTCTTGTGCCATTGGTGATGCGGCTGAAATGACAGCAATCCCACAAGTAACATTGATAAACAACATCAACCATAAATAATAAAACCTACGAGATTTAATGGCTTCAGAGGCATCAAGCTGAGCAAGATCTTTTTTGAGTTTGGCTTCCCCGCGTTCTATTTTTTCTTTGTAGCTTTCCGGCAACCAACCTGCTGGAGGAGGAGAAAGGTATTGGGAAGAGGCGAGCATTACAATAAAGTAAATTGAACCAAATACAAAAAATGCTGTTGATGCACCTGACCATTCAATTATTCGAGCCATCCCAGGGGCTGCAATAAACGAGGCAAACCCAAAGCCCATAATCGCAAGCCCGGTTGCAAGCCCTCTCCTATCGGGAAACCATCTTACCAAAGTTGATACCGGTGCAATATAGCCACAGCCAAGACCAATGCCACCAAATACTCCATAAAAAAGATAGAGAAGATACAGGTTTCCAACTTTAACCGCAACTCCAGACCCAATAAGCCCTATTCCAAAAAAAATAGCAGCTAGTGTTCCTGATTTTCGTGGTCCATGTTTCTCAACAAAGAAACCTAGGAATGCAGCTGATAGACCCAGGAACGTTATTGCCAGGCTAAAAGTAAATTGAATCTCTTTGAGACTGCACCCAAAAACCTCAATTAATGGTTTTGTGAAGACACTCCACGCATAAACCGAACCTATTGAAAGATGAATACCAACCGCACACAGTGCAATCAACCAACGATTTTTTTGTTTTTTAATTTCGTCTATCATTCTTTTTTTCTTTAATAGGTAGATAAATTGCAAAGTTAAAAGTCTAGCAGTATATATTAGTTATGTCGAATTAAATACTGATTTTTGTTAAACGAATTGCCTTGTTTAAAATTAGAAATCAAAATAAATCGCTTGCCTAAAATTACCAAAACACCTATAAAGATGATGGTTAAATTTAGTTTACCTCTCTAACCTGAGAGGTATTGTTATATATAAACAGTAAATAGTAATAGATTTAAGTAGTAATAAAATGATGACTCCAACAATAACCGAATTAAAAAAGATGTCTGATAAGGGTAATATAATCCCTATCCATAAAACTCTTATGGCAGATTGTCTTACTCCCGTTC
>CAMZKK010000260.1 GCA_947311175.1 uncultured Planctomycetota bacterium
ATAGCGGTTAGGGTCGATGAGTTAAATTCATTAGAAATTAATGATGCAATACTTCCACTGTTGGATTTATCTTTTCTTTTTTTGGTTGATGGCGGAAAATAGCGAATATTTGCGACAAGTGAATTATACTTTTTTATATTTCTTATTCTAAAGGTCTTCTTTTTTTTCTTGCCTGGTTTCAATTCTTGGGCAATTCGTATTCTGTGACTTTTTGTCACAACATTTCCATTTTTGTCTTGAAGTTCAAAGATAATTGAAACTCCTTCAATCTCATTGCTGCCGGTATTTTTGAGCGAGATTAGACCTTTTAAGTTTTTTCTGTTTCCTGATTTAACTTCTTTTATTTTCCAGTTGATAATTTGGATGTTTTTTTCTGAGGCATAGAGGGTGGTAAAACTAAGGCAATATATAAACATTAAAAGGGTAAAAGTTTTAAAGTTAAACATTTTTTCTCCATATAAACAAAGGATTCATTAAGGTTTAAGACATATTTAATAATAACATATTTTATAGTTTTTTGTAAATGAAATATTCAAAATCCCCCTGCTTGACAGAGTGGTGGATATTATTAAACTTTTATCTTACAAATTATTAATGGAGGTGACTGAATAATGATTGAAGTTAAAGAGTTACGGAAAAGGTTCGGCTCAATTGTTGCGGTTGACGATGTTTCTTTTTCCGTAGGTAAAGGCGATGTCCTTGGCTTTCTCGGGCCGAATGGTGCCGGGAAGTCAACAACAATGAAGATGTTAAGTTGCTTTCTCAGCCCAGATAGCGGAACAGCAAAGGTTGCAGGTTTTGATATTATAAAAGAATCAATAGCGGTCAGAAAGGAGCTTGGTTATTTAGCTGAAAATGCTCCGGCGTATGAAGAAATGACGGCTGAATCCTTTCTTGGCTTTATTTGTGATGTTAGAAAAATTAAGGCTCGTGATACAATTGAACGAGTAGCGAATAAGTGTTCGATTGAAAATGTCTTGCATCAGCAGATAGGAACTCTTTCAAAAGGATACCGCAGAAGAGTTGGGCTGGCACAGGCATTGATTCATGACCCTAGTGTCCTTATTCTTGATGAACCTACTGATGGCTTAGATCCAAATCAAAAATATGAGGTAAGAAATTTAATTACCGAGCTTTCTGCAGAAAAGTGCATTGTAATTTCCACCCATATCTTAGAAGAAGTAGATGCTATTTGTAATCGAATTGTCCTAATTGATAAAGGTCAAGTCTTAGAAGATTCAACGCCTGATGAGATGCGTAAAACTCATGGTGGCAATCTTACCGAAATCTTTAGAAAACTAACCACCGGACAAAGTAAAAATGCAGTAGGAGGTGCAGCATGAATGGGTTTTTAAGTGTGTTCAAACGAGAATTAAAAGGGTATTTTTTTACGCCAATTGCATATGTGTTTTTAGTAATATTTTTAAACTTTGCAGGAATAATGACTTTTAAGGATGGGTTTTTTGAGGCTGGACAGGCTAGCCTTTATATCTTCTTTATAAATATGCCATTGTTATTTATCTTCCTTGCTCCGGCAATTGCAATGCGGTTATGGGCAGAAGAAAGAAAATCTGACTCTATCGAATTGCTGTTTACTCTACCATTAACCTCGGTTCAAGCTGTGCTTGGTAAATTTTTTGCAGCATGGACAGTTGTTTTGCTTGCATTGATTTTAACCTTCCCAATGGTTATCACGGTTTATCAACTTGGAAATCCTGACTTAGGTCCAATTATAAGCGGCTATTTAGGAAGTTTTTTGTTGGCAGGGGCATTTTTGGCAATTGGCAGTTTTTTTAGTTCAATAACTAAAAATCAAGTTATTGCCTTTGTTCTCTCAATCGTTGGTTGCGGAACACTTCTCTTTATTGCAAGCCCATCAGTTATGTTTAGACTTGCCAACTATTTTCCAAAGAGTTTAGTTTATATTGCAGAATGGTTTAGTTTGCAATCTCGATTCGAATCATTGCTTCGGGGAGTTATTGAGGTTAGAGATATTGCATTTTTCTTAATCTTAATTGCCGGTTGGCTATGGGCAAATATAATGGTAATTAAAGAAAGGAAGGCAGCCTAATGAATAAGACAATGCGCCTAATTATTGCGATCTTTTGTGTAGCAATAATCACAATTTGTACTACATTGATTATAAATAAGAAATTTGGTAGAACCGGAATGGACTTGACTGAGCATGGTATTTATACCCTGTCTGACGGCACAAAAAATATCATCAAGAAAATTACTCAACCGATTACGCTAAAATTATATTATAGTCGTGAATCAGCGATGAAAGGTTCTGAGGGTATCCAATATTATAACAACTATTATCTTTATGTTAAAGATTTGTTGGATGAATATAAATCAATTGGTAATGGTAAAATCAAATTGCAAATCATTGATCCAAAACCTTATAGCGATGAAGAGGACGAAGCTATTCAGTTTGGGGTGAAGAGATTTCAAATATCTGAAAACGATTCATTTTTCTTTGGCTTGGTGGCAGAAACTCAATTAGGGAAAAGTAAAACTATTGAATTCTTCTCACAAGGCAGACAACAATTTGTTGAATATGATATTTCAAAACTTATCAATCGAATTATTTCTCGTGATAAAAAAAAGGTGGGAGTTCTTTCTTCAGTTGAAATAATGGCACCGGAAGTGTCACCATATATGGCACAAATGATGCAAATGCAAGGCAAGGCAATGCCAAAAAATTGGCTTGCAATTCAGCAGCTAAAAGAAAAATATGAGTTGAAAAATATTAAGGTAAATGATTACAAAGCCATCAATGACAAACTTGACTATCTATTGGTTATTCAACCTAAAAAACTACCAGAAACAACTTTATTTGCAATTGATCAATTTGTTATGAAGGGTGGGAGATTAATCGTCTTTACCGATCCATATTGCCTCAGTGATAGACCTAAACCAAATCCTCAAAATCCTTATGCAGCGATGAGCTATGACAATTCTTCAAACCTTAATTCCTTGCTTGAAAAATGGGGAGTTAAGATGAAGGATAAAATGGTTGCGGTTGACCCAACACTTGCAATTTCACCCCCAGGAAATCCCGAACCAGTCTTGCCATTTATGCAACTTACCAATAATGAAGTAAATAAAAAAGAAATTATTACCTCAACCTTACAGAAAATACGGGTAATCTTTGCCGGAAGTCTTGAGACTGTAAAACAAGATGGCGTTAAGATAATTCCTTTGCTGACTACAAGTGAAAATGGTGGAACTTGGCAGTATAAAAACCCATGGGAACTACAGCGTCCAGACTCAAGAAAAATCTACCAAGAAATGATTAACGGCGGCAAAGATACAATGCTTGCCGCACTCATTACTGGTGATTTAAGCAGTAATTATCCTAATGGTATTGACTTTGAAAAAACCGAAGGTGAAATTAGTGCCGGAAAGAAAAAAGAAGCAAAACCAAAGAAAATTCATTTAAAGGCAATAGCCAAGACCTCAGGAGATGCGATGGTAATTGTTGTCTCTGATGTTGATATGATTAGTGATATGTTTGCCTATCAACAAACATTTTTTGGAATGATGGCACAAGCCGGTGACAATGTTAATTTCCTTTTTAATGCTTTGGATTTTATGAGTGGTTCAACTGATTTGATTTCTATTCGTTCGAGAGGAAATATTGGAAGAGAGTTTACCGCTGTCAAGAAGATTGAGCAAGAGGCAGACAAGGCAACGGCATCTGAAGCAGAAGCAATTAATAATAAAATCAAAAATTATCGTCAAAAGCTAAACAATCTTGGTAGTTATTCGAGTAAAAATAACGAGCAATTGATTGAAGACAAAGCAATGCTTGAACGCAAGAAGATTGAAGAGGAAATAAGAAAAGCGAATAAGGCAAAGCGTAATCTTCAAGCAGGTAAACGCGAAAAAGTAGAAAACTTAAAAAACTACTACAGTAACATAAATCAATTTTTTGCTTCAGCAATTGTCTTGATGATTGCAATATTATTAAGCATTTACAAAATGGCTAAGGCACGAAAATACAACGCAAGGAGGACACGATAATGACAGACAGAAAATTAGGTTTACTCGCAGTAGTTACCATTGTCTTGCTTATCTCAACAATCATAATGTATAGTGGTTCAACCGCTAATAAAAAAGCAACCATAATTGGCACAACTCTAATTCAGGGAATTGAACCATCGGTGATAACAAAGATTGTTATCAAGAGCAAGGGTAAGATAACTACATTAAAGAAAAATGAAGATGGTGTTTTTTTAATCAAAGAAAAAGATAATTATCCGGCATCATTTAAGACAATAAACAAACTTGTTGAAAACTTAAGTGATATTCGAGTTGGAAAAATAATCACATCTTTGGCAAAGAACCATAGCGAATTAGGCGTTACCGAAGATGGTGATGATGCTATCGAGGTGAGGCTATTCAGCAAAGAGGGAAAATTACTTGCTGGCGTTATTGCGGGTAGCCGTGCAGAAAATACTCGTGGGTCGTATGTTAGGCTTATTGATAGTGATACCGTATATACAACCAAAGATTATTTGTCTTTGAGCAAAATAGCAATGGATTATATTGATAAGAAAATTTTTGATATTGAGCGTGATGATATCAACGAGGTCTTTGTTAAAAATAAAGGAGAAAAGGCATACACCATTATTAAAGACAAAGACAAAATTGTTTTGCAAAACATTCCCAAGGGTTCAAGAGCGAAAAAAACTAATTATGAAGAGGTATTTTATGCTCTGACTAATCTTGATATTGAGGATGTGATGCCAGCAAAAGAAAATAAGGTTGATTGGCAAACCACCTTTAATTGTAAGGTAAAGGGGGATTTGACCTATACTTTGAAAATAGGCAAAGACGGAGAAAAGTATTTTA
>CAMZKK010000261.1 GCA_947311175.1 uncultured Planctomycetota bacterium
CATTCAGCAAATAAAATCCTCAAAGATAACGAGAAAGGAAAATTTATTCTTATTGTTTAATAGAAAATTATCGAATTTTGGCATTTTGGGTGGTTTCTAATTTTGTCTATTCAGCAAACCCCAAATAGACAACAGGGGAATAATAATTAACAATGAAGGACGCTCTTTGAACGATATTTGACTCTTTTTGGGCATAATTGCGAAATTTAGGTTTATAGAATAGGAGAAAGTATGATTAAAACTGAAACATTATTTTTGTTGGCGAAGAAGGTCGAGGAGGCAATTGCTACCTTATATACCGATATGAGTGAACATATGGTGGCAGGGAGTGATGAAGAAAAGTTTTTTAAAGACATGGCACATGCTGAACATATCCATAGCAAGTGGGTAGATGATATGGTTGCCGTTACAAATCCCGAGTATCGGATAGAAACTCTATCGAAAGAAGATTTTTTGCCAATGCTGGAGATGGTTGAGGCTGTTCATGATGAGGTTCTTAATTCAGAGATTAAGCTTCATGATGCCTTGGAAATTATTACTCATCTCGAAGATTCCACCGCAGAAGAGTTTTATAAAAAAATTCCCACCGACAGCCCAGAGCTACCGAGTAAGTTGATAAAGACAATGGTTAGTTCTTGCGAAAAGCATGCGGATGATGTCAAAAAATTCCAAATAAAACATAGCGATAAAGTAATTTCCAAATAGTTAGGATGAAAAATGAAGGAGGCTCTACGAGTGATTTTTAATAAAATGAAAGCATTGATTTCTACCTACTTACCAGCACAAGCACCCACTGGTGTTTTTGCTGGCAGTAAAGAGAAATATTGGAAATGTAAGTTATCAAAATTGACTTTAGCGATAGCCAAAGCACCTTCATTCTCAATTTTTCATTCTCACTTTTTAATTAAATTCCGCTATCAACTGCGGAATTTAGATTATAGAATACCTGTAGTGTTCCTTTTAAGCATGTTATTGTTGATTAGTGGTTGTTTTTTTGCTGAGGAAACAAGTTTGCGAAGTGGTCTTGATTTAGAAGGTGAAGCACTACAAGTATTAAAAAAGGGTAATGACGAAACAAAAAATGTATTAACAGAGATTGGCGAAAACCCGAAAATTCGTGATTATTTAAAAGTTGCCAAGCTAAACAATCCTGATTTAAAAAAAGCATTCTACAGGTGGCAGGCTAAAGTTGAAGATATTCCACAAATGAGGGCTTTGCCAAATCCCACGATTAGTTATAGTAATTATCTTGAAGAGGTGGAAACCAGGGTTGGGGCACAAAAACAAAAGATAAGTTTGATGCAAATGGTTCCTTGGCCAATGAAGATTAGAACTCGAACCGATGTTGCGGTTAGAAAGGCATTATCAGCCAAATATTTATATGAAGCTGAAAATTTGCGAGTGGAATTTCGAGTGATACGAGCGTATGCAGAATATTATTACCTTGGACGCTCAATCAAGATTGTAGAAGAAAATTTTGAATTATTAAAAAGCTTAGAAGAATCTATCCAAACCAATTATTCGGCAAATTCTGTTTCAAGCTCAATCCTCAATCGAACTCAGGTGGAATTAGGTAAGCTCGAAGATAGGATAAAAAGTTTACAAGCGTTCAGGGTGCCATTGTCGGCAAATTTGAGTGTTGCTGTGGGGGTGGTGGCAAAAGAAATTTTCCCGTTTCCTAAAAATTTACCAAGCAACTTACCACAGATAGATGAAACAAAAATACTTGTCAGTGGGGCTAAGGATAATCCGGGGTTAATGGCTGCAAGAAAAATGGTTGCTGCTGCGCAAGCACGGGAGCGTTTTGCTAAGGCACAGTATTTTCCAGACTTTGGTTTTGGGGCAAGTTATATTCAAACCGACAAAAGAACTGATATGAATGTTGATGAAAACGGCAAAGACCCATTGATGGTAAGTATTGAATTATCAATCCCTCTTTGGTGGCAAAAATATAGTGCAGGCGTTAGAGGGGCAAATGCATCTCGGCAAGCAGAAGAAGAGGATTTAACCGGAAAAGAACTTCGCTTAACAAGTGACTTAAAAATGGCTTGTTATCAATATTTGGATGCAGGAAGAAAAGAAAATTTATTTAATGAAACCCTTGTTCCTAAGGCGGAGCAGGCGTTAGAGACCTCGCTTACTGCCTTTTCTTCCAATAAAATTTCATTCACCGATTTAATTGATGCGGAAAGGAGCTTGCTTGAGCTTCGATTGCTTGCGGAGCGAGCAAGGGTAAATCGCAATATTAAATTAGCAAAAATTGAAATGCTTTCAGGAAAAAAAATCCCCACGAAAGAATTAATAAAAGGAGATAACGGTGAATAAATTTACATTTTTACAAGGTTTAAATAAATCGACATTAAAGGTAGTCATAGTATTGATAGGTATTGCGATAGCGGTTGGATTTGTCATTGGCAGAAAAACCGCTTCTAATAATTCAAAGCCAACAGTTGTAAAAAGCGACACTCTCGCAAAGGCTGGGACAAAATGGACATGTTCAATGCATCCATTTATTATGAAGGATGAACCCGGTAAATGCCCGATTTGCGGAATGACATTGATTCCTGCAAAAAGTGGTAATGATAATGATGAGCTTGGACCACGAGCAATGACGATGAGTAATGCTGCGATGAAGCTTGCCGAGGTAAGAACTTCTGTAATAAAACGACAGTTTGTTGATGCTTTGGTTGCAATGACAGGCAAGGTTGATTATGACGAAACGAGAGTGAAGGTGATTTCGGCTTGGGTTCCGGGAAGACTTGACAGGTTGTTTGTTGATTATACCGGTGTTTCTGTCAGTAAGGGTGATCATCTTGTTGAGATGTATAGTCCACAATTATACACCGCACAGAAAGAATTGATTTCAGCAATTAAGGCATTTGAAAAAATGAAAAACAGTTCAAGCGAAATTGTAAAGAAATCTACATTGAGGACAATTAGTGCCGCTCGTGAGAAACTTCAACTGTTTGGGCTTAGTGATAAACAAATCGCGTTGGTCGAACGAACAAGAAAACCTTCTTCTGAATTACAAATTAATTCTCCCGTAAGTGGGATTGTCATTCACAAAAATGCCAAAGAGGGAATGTATGTTAAAAAAGGCAGCACCATTTATACGGTTGCTGATTTGCGAGTTGTTTGGGTGATAATGGACGCTTATGAAAGTGATATTGCTTTGTTAAAGTATGGGCAAGAGGTAGAGATAAAGACTGAAGCATATGGTGATAAAAAATTTAAGGGTTGGATTTCGTTTATTGATCCGGTGCTTAATCCTAAAACCAGAACGGTTCGAGTTAGGATTATTGTTGACAATAGGAAAAATCTATTATTGCCAAATATGTTTGTTGAAGCAGTGGTTAAATCAAAGATTGGAATCAACAACAAAGTTATTGGTAAAAATCTGTCTGGCAAATGGATATGTCCAATGCACCCGGAAATCATTAAAAACAAATTCGGGCAATGTGACATTTGCGGAATGGATTTGTTGTCGAGCGATAAGATGGGGCTAAATTCAAAAAATATTCAAGAACCCCCATTAGTCATTCCAGCTACCGCAGTCTTGATTACAGGTAAGCGTGCAATCGCTTATATTCGCAAACCAAATACCAAAAAGCCAATCTTTGAAGGTATTGAAATTTCACTCGGTTCTCGAGTGGGTGATTATTATATTGTGTTAGATGGTTTAAAGGCGGGGCAAGAGGTGGTGACTAATGGTAATTTCAAGATTGATTTTGCATTACAGTTAATGGCTAAGCCAAGTATGATGAATCCACAAGGAGGAGGTCCTATCCCCGGAGGG
>CAMZKK010000262.1 GCA_947311175.1 uncultured Planctomycetota bacterium
CTGGATATTGTTGCTGTGCTTACCAAGCAAGATGATTATGCTAAAACACGTAACTATTGGAAATACCTTAAAGCCAAATTGAAGAAAGAAAATAGCCAGTTGGTTAGCGCTACTACCCAACTGAAATTAACTGCGGCAGACGGCAAACAATATAAATCAGATATGCTTGATTACGATGGTATTATTACCTTATGCAAAACGTTAGGAGCAAATGATAGGCTTTTGCCAACAAACAGGGAATTACAACTATTTAAAAATATTTTGAAAACAGAATGGCAGGAAGCAAATGATATTGTGGAGAAAGCAAAGGAAATGGCGGAGAAGAGATTGCAAAACAACAAGCCATAAATCTTTATTTAAATAAAGCTCTGCCCTTGACAGTAAGTAGCAAAGATTTATACTTTATGATACTATATTAACAAGGAAGTGTATGTTTGATTTTTGCAAAAGATTGGATGGCGATGAGAGTGCAGGCTCAACTGTTGAATGGTTGTTGGTGGCAGGAGTATCAGCACTTCTTTTCGGAACTATCGGGTCGTTTATAAACTTGATGATAAGCTACATATTTATTCGTTCGGCAATCGTGGTTGTTACACCTTTCGGCTAAACTTGTATTTTGTCATTAGTAGTTATGGGATTTAAAATGAGTAGCAATAAATATAAATATTGTAAAAACTTACTGAGTAAACTTCACAAAGATGAAGATGCTACCGGGACTGTTGAGTGGATGATGCTGATTACGGTTGCCTTGACCGTATTGGTTGCTATTTATTATGTCGTTCGTTGGGCAATGCAAAATACCAGCGATGCAGTAAAATCTGTTGAAGGAAATTGATTTTTATTATAGTTTTATGGTTGAGGATTTTATCCTTGTTATTTATTTAGGAGAAAGAGATGAAGAATATCAAAGAAAGAACAAAGAAATTTTTTAAGGCATTACACGAAGATGAAAGTGCCCCCGGAACGGTTGAATGGGTATTAATGGTTATTGTTGCCCTTATTATTATGGCGGTTATTTATTATATTGCTCAATGGGTAATTGAGGGTGGCTCTGATGAAGCTAAGAATGTTGATTCTGAGCGTTCAGATACCAACAAGGATAGAGATAAGTTTAAAAAAGATCTTGGTCTTTAGTTGATTTGTGACTAATGAAATGTCTTCAGAAAACGAAGTAAAAAATATTGAGAACCTGAATCAACAAGGAACTGAACCTAAGCAACCGCTTAGGTTCAGTTCTAAATATACAAGTTTTCTTTGGCTTGGTGGTTTGATTGTTTGTGCAATGGCTGCCACTTTGCTATCCATGAATGACTGGGCATCAATTGATGCGGAAAGCACTTCTAAACTAATTAATACTGCAAAAAAAACAGGGGCAACCGGGGCTGCAAATGGCGGTTACTTTGTGATTGTTTGTCTGTATGTAATGGCTTTGGCTGCTGCTTTCTCTGATGCTGCTTTAAGGTTAGTGCCAAATAAATTTACCTACACCGCATTGATTTTGGCATTGCTTTTAAATTTAGTGATTGCACCATTTGCTGAGTTGATGGACTGGAATAGTGTGTCAATCTGGATTGGAGCAAATTCCGGTGCTTGGGGTGGAGTTGCTTTTGAATCGCTAAAGGGTTTTGCTCTTTGTTTTGTGGTTGGAATAATAAGCTTTGCCGCAAGAGGTCTTGGCGGTGGCGATGTCAAGTTATTGATGGCTGTTGGGGCATTGGCTGGATTTAGTTTAACGGTATCAATCTTAATCAATACTCTTGCAGTGGCATCAATTATTGGAATAATTAATTTATTTTTTCAAGGTAAATTAATCCAACATTTACAACGATTTTTTTTCTCTGTTTATCTTTCCTTGATTAATCGTGACTGCGTTGACCCGCAGACCTTTGGTAGAACGGAATCACCATTTTGTTTGTCAATGCTAATTGCAATGATACTTTTACCGTTTATTAATATTCATGCTTATGTAGTTGCTGGATTTGATAGTATCTTTGGAGTTGGTGGATAAAGAAAGAATCAGCTATGCCAAAATCTAAAAAAATTAGTCCCATCCATTGGTTTGATAAAAATGAAAAAAGCACTGCTACCATCGGCTATTTGGTCATTGCGATGACACTATACGCAACAGTTGCTGGGGTGTGGAATACTGGGGTTGTGGTAAATCAAAAAATTATAACTCAAACGGTGGCTGATTCGATTGCCCATGGAACAGCCACAAGGATAAGTGCTGACCTAAATGAAATGGCAATGTTAAATATGTTGGCAATGCGTTCTCGGGCAGCTTTGACAATTTATTATTCGTGCGTTGCTAGTAGCACTATTGGTTTTATTGCCGGGGCAATATTGATTGCGATGTATGTTGCAAGGATTATTGCGTCTCAGGGAACAGATGCTTCTGCTTGGTCACAATTGTCATTGGTTGTTTCTGATTTGGCTGCCCTAACTGCTTTTACTGTTCACTATGGCAAAACTAATCCTTTTGAATTAATGAAAGTGTTTAATAAAGTAAAGACAAGGCAGCGGGCATTGGTTGCGACAATGTCGGCAAACCTTAATGACCAAATTCGTTTGGCTGAAAATTATCTTACCTATAACGGTATAAGAAAAACCAATATTTATGTCTCACACCCTAGCACAACTCTTTATCCAATTGCAGGAGGTTCGGCAACTAGATATATGTTTAATCCCGCAGGTTACGCTAC
>CAMZKK010000263.1 GCA_947311175.1 uncultured Planctomycetota bacterium
CTATCGATGACCTCCGTCCCGTTTCTAAGTAATGCAACTGAGGTCTCATCGCAAGAGCTTTCGATACCAAGAATGAGTGATTTTTTGATTTTATTCATCTTAATCCTTTATCTTAATTTTATTTTTGCAGCAATATCCGATTTAAAATTAGGTAATTTTATTTCAAGGATATTGTCGGTAATATTTGCATCTGTTGATAATATCTTGTTACCTGTCCATGTATTCCAGAATTCAATTTTATATTTTCCGTTATTAATATTTTTAATTATTAGCTGATAATCTTCATTTATGTAATCTATTTTTTTTTGTAATGATTTGATGTCGTAAATCCAACAAAAAATATTTTTTCCATTTTTGCTGGCAATGGCAGCAACTTTTTTGTTTGTGTATCTTTTGGGTTTGTCGGGTGTTGTTTTTGCAGAAAGGTCAATTATTGTTGGTCTTAGAATCTGGAAATTATTTACTCCACATCGTAAATCTTCACCTTGAATAAATTTTTGAAAAGATTTGAAATGAAAATATAGCTTGGCACGGTCAATATGTTCAAACCACCAAAATAGCGGGGTGCCGGCTCCATTTAAAATCCAGGTTGTCCATAACCCGGAATGAAGATCTGCCTCTAAAAGCTCCCATGAGCCCCCATTCCAATCTCCTCCAAATTCGGTTATTATGCTCGGCTTTTTAAATCTTGCGGTAAATCTATATGATTTTGTTAGCATATTGAGAAGTGTTTGTTTGCGAGGATGATAGGCGTCACATGCGACAAAATCCAGTTCTTTTAGATTGAACATCTTTGAGTCTATTCTTCGATAATCTCCTGAATAATGGGTGGTTATTAAATGATTTTCATTATCTATATTTTTGATGTAATTACTCATCTCTTGATGCCACGCTCTAACACCATTCGAGGCATAGATATTTCTATGTCTGCCTTTGATATTGCCGATAAGATCAAGTTCACTCCAAAGTTCAAATGAAAAGATGTTTGTGCTATAACCCCATCTACCAATGATGTAGCGGTATTGATTTTTAGAAATTAATTTTGCATTTTCATCAGTAAAAAACTGCTGGGGTATTTTGAGAAATCCTCTTCCGTCAGCATTTTGATTGTATGGATTTAGATTCCATTCTGCATCTACTTGTGGGTGCATTGCAGCTTTGCCGTGATTGTCAATTACCAGCTGAATGTAGATGTTGTTTGCTTTGCATAATTCAATAAGTTTGTCTAATTTCCAAGCATTTTCAGTGTTATATCGCAGTAGTCCATAATATCCTTTCCATTGTTTAGTCCATTCAAGGGCAAGCCACCATGAACTCATCCAAACTTCTGCAAAATTTTCACCATTCATTGCCATCTTTGGAATGATGTCTTCGTATTTTTTAAATCCTTTGTCTATTGGTTTTGGTGCATCGGGTTTTATTGGTTTGAGGATTTTTCTCCAATCTCGTAAATCCCAAGGGCTACGGAAATTATGCCCAATGGGGTAAAAAAAATCTCCGTTTTGAAATTCAAAGAAACGATAGTCTTTTTTTGATACTCTAACAAATCCCTTATTCGATGAAGGCATCACATTGATTTCTTTTTTTTGACTAATGCTTCTTTCGATAGGAAATGAGTCATCTGCCGTAAATGGATTTACATATTTACTAGTTATAACATATGAGTATTTTCCTGCTATCGGGGGGGCAAATCTTATTTTGAAATAACCCTTACCGTATGGGGTGTAGCCATACTTAGAACCATTGTCTTTTCGCAAATAGTCTTGATAATAAAATGCAGGAACCGTGTATATTTTTTGGGTTTTTTCATGTTTGAATTGAGCGTAAATTTCTATTTCTGCTTGATTGAATGGATTGATAATATCTCGATTAATCGCAATATCGATTTCAAATTTTTCGTTTTTTTGGGGTTTCGTAGTGTGAATTTTTGTGATAGCTGTGCTTAGTTTATCATGGTAATTAATCGCCTTGACCTCAGTGGTTGAAATCTTTTCAATTAAAATATTCCCAACAAATTTATCACTTCCCCAAAAAGTAAAACCTATCCGTTCCATATTCGATAGCTGATATAAGCTAAATTTCCCCTGATGCCCTTTGGCTGAAAATAAACCAAAATCCTCGATAAGGTTAAATCTCAACTTGTTCCATTTCCCAGCTACAAGATTATTTGAAGATGGTTGCGTGTAAAAAATCCCATCCTTGTCTTTTAATAATATTGCAGCTTGAATCCTGCCGGTTGCAGTTTTTGGAACAAATGTGTTAATGGTGAGCTCCATTATAAGAGTTGGCTTTTTGTCAAGTTTTATGGAGTAATCAAGTATTAGCACATCTTTGTCTAACCAAATGGTTTTGGATAAAGGAAAATTAACAGGCAGAGAAAGTGCTTTTTTTGTGCTGCCTGCAATCTTTATGTCAACCGTTTTTAGCTTTTCATTATTACTATCTATCCACAAATTACCGAGTTTGTCCTTGGCAGAAAAATCTCTTACCCTTTGGTTGTATTTGATATATTCCACCGCTTCTGCTGAAAACACATTGTTTGTGATGACAGCAAAGACAAAGGATATTATGAATGGAATAACAAATCTTCTACTTATCAAAAACAGCTCCGGTATCCGCAGAGGTAACATGGTCGGCGTATCTAGCCAACCATCCTCTTGTTACTTTTGGTTTTCTGGTTTTTAATGTTTTCATTCGTTTGCTAAATTCGGCTTTATCTATTTTTAAATCCATTTTACCAGAGGCTGCATCAATTGCTATGGTATCGCCTTCTTTGATGATTGCAATTGGACCACCCGCCGCAGCTTCTGGTGAAATATGTCCAATACATAGACCACGAGTTCCACCGCTAAATCTACCATCAGTAATCAACGCAGCCCTTATTCCAGCTCCTTTTAGGGCAGCGGTTGGGGATAACATTTCTTGCATTCCCGGACCTCCCTTTGGTCCTTCATAGCGAATTACTACGACATCACCATCTTTGACCTTGCCTTTAAGGATTCCGGATAAAGCACCTTCTTGTGATTCAAAGATGACTGCCGGTCCTTCAAACTGCATCATGTCGTCTTCTACTCCCGCAGTTTTTACTACTGAGCCTTTTGGTGCAATATTACCAAAGAGAACGGCGAGTCCACCTTCTTTACTAAATGGTTTTTTCGCAGTTCTTATTACATCGCCATCAGGATTTTGGGCAGACTTTATCATATCCCCAATTTTTCCGGTAACAGTATTTGCTTTTAAATCAAATCCAGCCTTAGTCTTCTTGGCAATTTCTTTTATCAATGCTGCAATACCACCGGCAGTGTGCAAATCTTCCATGTGGACATCTGGCCTGCTTGGACTAATCTTTGAGATGCATGGTGTATTTTTTGAGATTTTTGTAAGTTCTTTGATGTTATATTTTATTCTTGCTTCTGATGCTAGGGCAAGGGTGTGAAGGACGGTATTCGTTGAGCCACCCATTGCCATATCTATAATGAATGCATTATCAATAGATTTTTTAGTGACTATATCGAGTGGTTTAATTCCTTTTTCAATACATTTTTTTAGAGTCTTACCAGCATCTTTGACTAATTTAATTCGGGCAGGATTGACCTTGGTTTTCGTCTTCTTTTTGTCGGCCCATACTTCAGCTGTAACTGTGCCATTACCGGGCAAAGCAAGTCCTACCACCTCGCCAATACAGTTCATTGAATTAGCAGTAAACATTCCTGAACATGAACCACACCCCGGACAAGCCTTTTCGCATAAAGAATTAAGCTTATTTAATGACATCTTGCCAACCGAATTTTCGCCAACTCCTTCAAAAATGGTTATCAAATCAGATTTATCTTTCCCTGCCAACATTGGGCCACCAGAGACATAGACTGACGGGATATTTATTCTCACCATTGCATTATACATCGCCGGCACAATCTTGTCGCAATTGCCAATTCCAATCCAACCGTCACACGGGTGAGCAGAAAGAATAGTCTCTATTTGGTCGGTTATAAGCTCTCGGCTTGCCAATGAATATTTCATCCCAAAGTGTCCCATTGCAATTCCATCACAAACTGCACCACCAATATTTGCATACCAAACATTAAAACCAAGTCGTTCTAATTCTTTTTTTAAAACTTTCCCAAGATATTCAAGCCCGGCATGTCCGGGGATTTGATTGGTGTATGAATTGATAATGGTGACGAATGGTTTGGATTTAGCTTTTATGTTTTTTATAACACCGGCTGCCTTAATCAATGATGCTGCCGGGAGCATATGGGCACCTGTCGATACAATCTTACTGCCTTGTTTCCGAACATTTTCTACTCCATCATTGATGAAGTGTTTATCTTTTTTTGCCATTGGTATTCTCCTAATAAAGTTATGATTTTGAATTTCAACTAAAAATTAAACTCCTCTTTCATTGTTTTGCCAAATAATTTTGTGTAATTGAACCTGTAGTCTTACCTCCAAATTATCCGCAAGAATCCATTCCGAAAGTTTTTTTAAATCTAAACATCCTTCTACCGCTCCCATTAATATTTTTGCCTTTTGAGTTAGGTTGTGTTTCTTTATTAATTCTTTGCACCAAGTATAATCATTTTGATTGCCAATTACAAATTTTACTTGATCGGATAGACGCAGTAATTCGATATTTTCTATCCTGAATTTTTCCACCTCGCCGGAAGAAGGGGATTTAATATCCATTATTCTTATAGCAGGGGGTTCTACCATTGAAATATCAATACTTCCATTTGTCTCGACAATGACAGTCTTTTTTTGTTTAGTTAAGGCATTGATTAACAGCTTGCAATTTTTCTGTAATAATGGCTCACCACCGGTAATGCAGATTAAGTTGACTTTGCTATCGTTTGCTTGTTGTATTAAATTGTCAATGGTTAATTCTCTTCCCTCTTCGGTGATTGCATATTTTGTATCGCACCATTTACATCTAAGGTTGCACTTTGTGAGCCTGATAAAAAAACAAGGTATCCCGACAAATGAACTCTCGCCTTGAATACTTTTGAATGTCTCACATATCTGCAAGGTTTTGTTTATTGTTTGCAATCTTTTATTACCTCATCAATGGATTGGATAAGTATATCTTCATTTTCGGATATCTCAAAATCAATAGCTAAATAATATGTTTTGATCATTTTTAACAAATCTTTGAATAATCGCAATTTAACAATGTCTTTTTCTGTGGTTAAGATGGCTGTGTCTTGCGGTTGTTTGATTTTATTCAATATCATTTTTATATCTTCGGCGGTATAGTTGTGATGATCGGCAAAAGGAAATTCATCGATAATCTCAATATTATAATTTGTTGCGGTATTTCTAAATGCCTTTGGCGTGGCAATGGAGGATATAAGAAAAATCTTTTTATCAGCAATGTCTTTATCGAGGACAATGTTGCCATCAATATCTTTGATTGATGAGGCTTTATGGTTTGCCTTCATTATTTTGATTTTGCTATTGATTGATTTGATTTGTTGAATAAATTTATCCAATTCGATTTTATTTGATTTGGTAAAGATTGCAATGTCGGCACGGCGTATTCCTAATAATGGTTCTCGCATCATTCCTGCCGGCAATACCCTGCTTCCGCCAAAAGGACAGTTTGAGTCAAGTAAGACAATGTCAAGGTCTCTGCTGACTGCTTGATGTTGAAAACCATCATCA
>CAMZKK010000264.1 GCA_947311175.1 uncultured Planctomycetota bacterium
CAATGTAAATTATCAAAAATGCCTTTAGTAATAGTTATGGAACCCTCATTTTTATATCCTCAAGGGTGCGTGCTTTTTAACGATAAACTCTAACTTCGAAATTTAGGTTTATGATTAAATCAAAAAAAAAGTTTTTTCTAACCAATAAAATTGACAAACCAATTTTTATCGTGGATATTAACTAGCGAGGGACATGCAAAGCTCCTTTGCGTGTAACTCATTTGGTTAAAATTTTTTAATAAATTGGATTTCAAATTATGCTTGATGTAAACAGAATTGCCAACAAAGTAGAAGAAGCCATATCTTTGCCCGTAGTAATAAATGAAGTAATAAAAGTAGCATCTCACCCAGGGTCTGATGCCAAAAAGATTGCAGAGGTAATCTCAAAAGACCCGGCATTTGCCGCAAAAATTTTACGAACTGCAAATTCCTCATTTTTTAGTTTTGTCTCTAAAACAAATGATATTGATGCCGCTGTTAGTCGTCTTGGAGTAAAGCAAGTGCGAACCATAGCCCTTGCTGCCGGAGTAGGGAAAATGTTCAAGGGAGAAGACGATGTTGAGGGGTATTCGCGAATAAATCTTTGGACTCATTCAGTAGCGGTTGCAACTATGGGTGAGATGTTGGCTAAAATGTCTATTAAACGTGAGGCTAAGGCGCTTGCGAGTGAAGTATTACTTGCCGGACTTGTGCATGATATTGGGATTATTCTTGCTGATCAGGTTATGCACAAAAATTATTCTGAAGTGCCTGCACTTGCTAAACAGCTCAACTCTCCTTTTTTTAAGATTGAAAAGGATCGTTATGGTTTTGACCATGCAAAGCTTGGAGCAATTGTTTTGGCAAGATGGAAATTTCCCAATTCGATTGTATCTGCAGTTGCCGGGCATCATAAAACAAAGGCAATAGAGGAAGATACGATGACCCAATTAGTTGCAATGGCTGAATTTATGGTTTATCCATTTGGCTTTGGTTTTTCAGATATTCCAGGGGTTCCACCAAAGATGTTTAGCAAATTACAAAAAAATCTCGGTATCTTAGGGCCGGCAATACTTAAAATCAAACAATCATTTTCTGAAAAGCTAACTGAGGCATTAGAGATATTTCAAGATGAAAAAAAAACGGTTGAGGTATAGTATTAATCCTTAATTCACCCTCTGGTTAAGTCTAGAATTGCATTGATGATTGTTAAGGGGTGTGAAGGGTTGCCGGGGATAAATAGGTCTATCTTTATTTCATTTAAAATGCTTCTATCTATCGCCTTGCTTTCTGTAAATAATCCTCCACTGATGGCGTCAACTCCGCATAAAATAAATATTTTTGGTTCAGGAGTGGCGTCGTAGGCAATCCTTAATGGTTCTTGCATATTTTCTGTAATTGGTCCGGTTAGCACAATTCCATCGGCGTGACGAGGGGAGGCGGTAAATTCAATACCATATCTATTCATATCAAAATTTGCATTTCCGCAAGCACCCAACTCTACTTCACAAGAATTATCACCTCCGGCAGAGACTTGTCTAAGTTTTAGTGACTTTGCAAAGACTCGGCGAATATCTTTGTTGATTAAATTTTCATCAAACTTCACTTCTGAATCTTCGCCCTCCCTTATTATTAGATTTTCCCGTTTGTTTGAAGCTATTCTGTAATCTTGCGTAAATTTGATTTTATCAGGAAAGACAAATGAGCATTCACCGCAAAAAGCACATTTTCCTAAATCTATACTAACCGGATTTGATGAAATTGCTCCTAACGGACAAGTCTTAACCAATACCAATTCATCAACCTTTGCCTTAGATATTTCAGGCCTGCCCCTAAACGGTGGCTTTAGTTTAACATTTTTTAGGTCGGGAATATATTGCCTTCCGTTGAGCATCATTAGCTTTGGTTCTTTTATCATTTTATCCTCTTATAAATCATTACCGCAATAACTTAGATTATAGCTTTTATTGTTTATGGGAAAATCAGAAATCTCTACATTTCTGAGCGATAACTCCAGTACCTTCCAGTTGTGAAGAGAGGGGTCTTTAACCTTGTAATAAGTTAAAGCGCCATCTTTGTCGGTGATGGCACAATGACAAATTTCCCCTCGCCAGCCTTCACAAAGTGAAATTGAAAAATGCTGTGGTTTTAATTTAAGACTGTAATTAGGCTTTTCTATATTCTCTTTGAATTTAAAATTATTTAGCAAATCTCTAATCCAAGAAATAGATTTTCTTATCTCTCGTTTCTTTGCGACAAATCGAGCCATAACATCACCGGTTTTTAAGACAACAGGATTAACGGGATATTTTTGGAAAGCAATATTAGGGTGAGTTTCTCTAACATCTCTTAAAACATTTGCCATTCGTGCAGATAGACCAACCGTGCCAATTATTCGAGCTTGTTTTTCAGTTATGGTTCCGATAAGTTCAAATCTATTTTGAATACTTGTGAGACGATAGGTTATGCGTGCCATTTCCTCAAACTTCTTTTCATAGCTTTTCAAAACTTCAAAAAGCTCATTTCTTAATTCTTTAGTAAAGGGAAAATTGCTACCGCCTAATCTAATCAAGCTTTTGCCAAATCTGTTCCCACACCAAGCTTGGATGAAGTTGATTATTGCGGTGCGAAGAATCCCAAAAACATTCGCACCCAAATGATAGGCAGCATCGACACATAACGCTCCAATATCTCCGGTATGAATTGCTATCCTTTCCAATTCAAGAGCTAACGCTCGTTCCAGATGGAGTTGTTCTGAAACATTAAAATTTGCCAGCGATTCTAAGGTTTGAGCAAATGCCGTAGTGTGTCCAATGACGGTATCTCCGGCAATGTTTTCTGCAAGGATATTTCTTTGTAGATGGTTTTTCTTTTCCAAGAATAATTGCTCTATCCCTCGATGTTGCCAACCTAATTGAATTTCAAGATGCAAAACATTTTCACCATTACAGATAAACCGAAAATGCCCCGGTTCAATAATGCCCGCATGAATCGGACCAACTCCTACTTCGTGCAGCTCATTACTCTTTATGGTGTAAAATGGATAATCATTGATGTTTGTCTTGTTTGCTCGATTGCTCGGATATCTGACAGGTTTTAGCCAAGGATGTCCGATAAATTTAATCCCGTAATTTTCATAGATTTCTCGTTCAAAGATATGCAGTGAAAATATTTTTTCGGTCAGAGACTTTAATTCTTTTTTATCATCTTGGTTTAACTGGTGAGAAAGAATGACGATATCGTGATTCTTGTCATCCGCTATTGCGATAAAAAATTGGAATTCATCTTTAATGGGATAAGCAAAATAATTAACACAGTGATTTTCTTTTTTGTTCAATAGTTCGACGACTGAAGAATAAAATTTATCGTAGTCAAGCTTTTTGATTTTATCTAATTCAATTGTCTGATTGTTTGTTATCTTTAACACTTTATTGTCTCCGCGGTATCCATCAATTTAGCACCGAAATTGTTGCCTCAATGAGCTTGGTAAAGCAAGCTGGGGGAGCAATTCCTAAATAGATGGTCAAACCAAATAAAACAAATTGAGTAGCCGTCTCTCCATAATTAGGTTTGATGTTTTTATGTATCATTGTTTTTTCAACAGTACCATATAACAAATGGAAAGTGTTTCTGACCACAATAAATATAATAATGGATAATAAAGTAAGAACAAAAATAGAAACAAAATAATATCCGCCCATCAAGAGCGATTTGAAAATCATTATTTCCGTTATGAATAATCCTGTGATAGGAAATGCAAGAATGGAGAATACACCCACAATCAGGGCTAAGCCCCCCCAGTTATTTAGTCTAAAATATTGCCCATTATCTTTTATCCAAATGGATTTATAAAAAGAACGAATAGAACCTAATTGAAAAAATAGTCCCGCTTTGATTAATGAGTGAAATAGTATATGCATAATTGCTCCGTAATATCCAATTCCACCAGCGGCTAATCCCAAAAATACTAGCCCCATATGTTCCATAGAAGAAAAAGCAAACATTCGCTTAAGTCGCTTAACTCTAGTTATTTGGATTACGGTAATCAAAATAGACACCACTCCTACAATCATTAAAATATGCTGTGCCCAATGCAATATTTCCGTTTGAGAAATTATGGTAAATACTCTAAATGCCCCCACAAATCCGACATTAACTAAAGCTGTTGACATTAGTGCATTTATGGGAGATGCCAAAATCGTTTTTGCATCAATGGCGACGGTATGAAATGGAAAAAGATTGATTTTAACGGAAAAGCCTGTAGTGATTAAAATAAAAGCAACCTTCAGCCACATAGAATCTATATTTTTAGAAGCGACAATTAATGTTTTCATGTTTAAATTGTCAATCCCATTGCTGTTTGCGATGATGCTCAAAAATAAAATTCCAATAAAAGAAATTGCCAGGGCGATGGAAGAGATATACAAATATTTCCAGGTAGCCTCAATTGAACTTTTTGTCCTAGTGTGAAATATTAAGATAGAAATAAATAGCGTAGTCGCTTCTATGCTTACCCAGAGAACTGCAAAATTTTGAGTATAATACGCACTCATCATTGCAGAGATAAACATTATTAATGATGCAAAATAAAATGAATTCTGTTTGTCTGAAGTCGATTTTCTTTTTAGGTATGAAAAGCTGTGATAAAATGAGCCAATTGAGATGATGCTTGTCATAGAGGCCATTAGTATCGAAAGTGCATCAAATTTAAAGTAAATGCTGTTGATGCGTCCAATATGGATGTAAGAAAAAATTGTAAAAAACGAAAGTGTAAATAAATACATAACAACCGAGATGAAATTAATTGTTTTGTTTTTGAAGAGCAGTATTGCCGCACTTAATACAAAAGAAGATGCCAAGAAATATATCATATTGTAGCCTAGTCTTTAATGTCTGTTAATTGAGTAATTTCAATACTTTTAAAAGTATCGCCAACATGGTTGATAAAAATTCCTAATACCAAAACCCCCATTAAAACATCTAGCAGGATGGCTAGATTTACCATCATTGGCATTTCACTACCAACCGCGAGTGAAAGGAGAAATATTCCATTTTCGATAATTAAATAACCAACAACATGGGAAAAGATATTTTTATGGATGATTATAAAATAAATACCAAAGACAATCGAGGCAAAGGAAATCGAAAAATATTTTGTATTTAGCTTACTGTCGTGAAAATGACTACTAATCAAAAAACTTCCAACAATAATTATTATGGTTATTATTACTGAATAAAAAACAGGGATAAATACTTCATGTTTTCTTTTTAAATTATTTCGCTTTCTGATTTTATTTAAGAACCACGGAATTGTTATTGCCTTCACCAAGATAGTTTCTGTCAAAATAAAGATAAAATTCAAGGTGTCAATCTTTTGCATATCGAAAAATACAATCCCAAAAAGAAGCACCCCTTGAATAGCCAAAAGCCAATCAAACTTTTTTACTCTCTCTGCTAAAGAAAAATAAATCAAGGTTGTTGCGTAAAGAATAATGAATAAGTAAGTCATTTTAATTTAAAATTATTTTCTGAGTAATTATTAACCCGGTTAAAAATATAACTATTGAAATTGCAGACAAAATTATAATCCACTGTGGATTTTTCCCCATCTTATTGCGAGCGGTAAATGATTCTAAAATTCCAACTAAAACAGCAAAAGTAATTTGAATTCCGATAAATTCTATTATCTGCCAATACCATACAAATGACTGGTTGATTAAAAAATTGGAAATCAATGCACCGTAAATTGAAAATTTTAACCAAGATGCTATGTTGATTAATCCCAAATCAAATCCACTATAATCCAAAACCATTACTTCATGAATCATTGTGAGTTCAAGATGGGTTTTGGGGTCATCAATCGGCATCCTTGAATTTTCAACCATTGCAATATTTACAAATACATAGATGTAGAATATCCCGATAAAATAAGATATATTTGTGCTGTCCTGTAAATTAACAAATAGTGATTGAAATGAAGTTATGTCGGTAAAGAGGGCAAGTGAACCAATTAAAATAAAAAATGCCGGCTCTATTAAGATTGAATACAGCGCTTCTCTATTTGCCCCCATTCCTTCAAATCCACTGCCGGTATCCATAGCGGCAATTATCATTAAAAATTTACCTAAAGCGAGCAAGTAGGCAAAAAATAAAAAATCTCCGTCAAAGGACAAGATGCTATTTTGTGAGCCAATCGGCATAAATAAAGTAGCCATCAAAACCGTTGAAAAATATACCAGTGGGGCTATTTTGAAGATAAAACTTGTGGTCGAACTGTAAACAGCACCTTTTTTGAAAAGTCTAATAATGTCATAAAACGGCTGGATGATGGAAGGCATTTTTCGAGCAGCAATCTTTGCCTTTACCTTTGAGATAATGCCAACAAAAAATACCGATGATATAATTATTAGAAAAACACTAATCATTTTATATCCAATTCAAATAGGTCAAGACAGATATTACTGTCAAAAACAACAATGCATACAATAGATAATGCTGAATCTTTCCGGTTTGAAAAACCGCAATCTTTTTTAGAAAAGCCAACAGCCGATTAGCAGGTTTTGATATTAACAAATCTTCAAAAATATCACTGGAGTGAGTTTTGAAAGTCTTCTCCTGAGGAAATATTTCCAGTTCATTGTAATCAACAAATTCTTTTTTCACATTGACCAATTTTGAAGATAGTTGAATTAGATTGTCTGCATACGAGGTGGCAGTATATTGATGCAAGGCTGGATTTGCTCCTGTATAGCCACATCCCCAAGTCGTGCCTGTTTTAACCATAACCCTTTTTTGTTGCCAAGCTCTCAGTGTCGACGCAATACCAACGAATATAATAAAAATCCCTGATGACAAACTGATCTTGTTTAAGATAGGAATGACCTGATTTAGTGCCTGTGAATCTTTGGTAAATGTTTCAACAATCAAGCCAAGTGATGACATAAAGATTACCGGCAATAACCCCACTAAAATAATCATAAACCCAATCCCAAAATTAGGAATTAACATTGATGTTCCAACTTCGGTTGCAGTCGTAGTTTTTTCACTTCTTGCTGTCCCTAAAAAGATGATACTAAAAACCTTTGTAAAGCAGAAGATTGCCAGTCCGCCAATTACTGCCAAGCTAATAAAGCTAATCAATATAATGATGTCGATGCTTGAGTCTCCAAAATGCAATGATTTAAACATTCCCGAATATATTAGAAATTCAGAAATAAAACCATTGAAAGGTGGTAGTCCACAAATTGCCATTGCCCCAAGTAAAAAGAAGATAGCTGTTTTTGGCATTTTTTTGATTAAACCACCGAGTTGTTCTATGTTTTTAGTGTGAGTCTGCTGAAAGACAG
>CAMZKK010000265.1 GCA_947311175.1 uncultured Planctomycetota bacterium
GTGCTTCCCAAACAAACATTCCTCCAATGATGAGTAGCACTAATTCTTGTTTTATCGCAAGGGCAACAAATCCTATTGATGCACCTATTGCAAGACTTCCGGTATCGCCCATGAAAATTTGAGCAGGGTGAGAGTTAAACCATAAAAATCCAATAGTTGCACCTACCATTGCCGAACAAAAAATTGTTAATTCACCGGTATATGCAACGTGTGGAATGCGTAAAAATTTGGCAATTTCTGCATGACCTACGAAGTAAGTCATCAGTGCAAATGAAAAAGCAACAATTATGGTGCAACCTGTGGCAAGCCCGTCTAGTCCGTCTGTGAGATTAACTGCATTTGACGAGCCAATGATTACTAGGATGAAAAACGGGAAGTATAATATTCCAAGGTCTGGAAAAAAAACATTCATCTTTGTTCCTGGAATTAAAAGTTTGCTTAGATATCTGTGGTCTCCTACTTTCGAAAGAGCTATTGATATAAATAGAGCAATAATTATTTGAGATATGATTTTTATCTTACGACTTAGGCCATTCGATTTACCAATTTTTCGTAATTTAACAAAATCATCTATAAATCCAAGTCCTGCAAAACTAAGAAGAGAAAATATAGCCATTACAATGTATGGATTAGTAGGTTCAGCAAAGATTATTGTAGTTATTAAAATGCTAATTACAATAATTACTCCTCCCATTGTTGGAGTATGTTTTTTGTTTTTATGTAGTTTTTCAAGGGTTAAACTGTCTGGTTTATCAACATTTTCAAGGATACGCAAACCACTTAATGCCTTGATAAATAAAGGTCCTATCATTACTGTAAACACAAAAGCAAAAACTAAAGCTAGTGCACCTCTAAAAGTAATTGATTCGAAAACCCTAAGTGGGCCATAATATGTACTTGATAACTCCGATAAATATTTAAGCATTTTCTTCCTTTTTTAGTCAAACATATTTAATATGATATTTACAATACGTTCCATTTTTGCATTTCTTGACCCCTTTACCAATATAGTATCGTCATTATTAATGTATTTTTTAAGTTTTGGCATTACTGCCGTAACTGTTGGAAAATAATGTACCTTGCAGCCTGCAGAGCGAGTTGACGCCGATTCTGCTAATGCAACGGTATCTTGTCCTACTGAAATAAGTAAATCAATTCCACATCGTGCAATCATATAGCCACATTCACGATGTAGCTTTTCTGAATGATCCCCAAGCTCTCCCATATATCCTAAAATACAAACTCTACGTTTTGCCGGTATTTTGCAAAGATGTTTAACCGCGGCACACATTGAATCAGGATTGGAGTTATAAGTGTCATCAATCACGGTAAGTTTATTTTTTTTTAAAGTATTAAGTCTTCCATTTACTCTCTTAAAGCTTATTAGTGACTTTGCCGTTTCTTCTGGGGTTATTCCAAGATAGTCTGCAGCTATTATGGTTGAAAGAATATTGCCTATATTATGCTCTCCCGATATGGGAATATCAAATTTGGTATTCCATGCATTGAATGAAATTTTGTTTTCACTATTTTTGATTTCAGTGGCAAAAATATCGCTTTGGCAATTGTCATTGGTGCTAAATGTTTTTTTATTACAGGTTATTTTGGATTCGATAATATTGCAATATTGGCAGTCATTGGGGTAGATTGCTAATCCGTCATGTGTGATGAATTCAAATAATTTTGATTTCTCTTCAGCTACACCTTGAACACTATTTAATCCTGCAAGGTGGGTTGAGCCGATTGAGGTAATAATTCCGATTGTTGGTTTTAGAATTTCAGATAATTCCTCAATTTCTCCATGGGCATTGGTGCCAACCTCAATTATTCCTGCCCACGAATCTTGAGGCGTGGATAGTATTGATAGTGGTAGCCCAATCCTATTATTATAATTTTTTAATGAACAGCCGACAATGCCTTTTTGCTGAAGTGTGCAATTTAAAAGCTCTCTCGTTGTTGTTTTTCCATTGCTTCCTGTTATTGCAATCCATGGAATGTTGGTGCTTTCTCGATAATGTTTTGCAATCTTACAAAGCGCGGTTATTGTGTCTTTGCAAATTATTCCCGGTAAAGAGCCTAATCTTTCTTTATCAGAAACCAAAGATGCAACCGCTCCATTTTGAGTGGCTTCACCTATAAAATTATTTCCATTATGATTTGAACCGACAATAGCTATAAATAAAGAATTCTCAATACAGTTTCTGCTATCTGAAACAATATAATCAAATGAGATATTGCCATCGCCTTGTAATTCTCCGCCTGACCATTCAGCAAATTGCCTAAGAGTAAATTTCATGATTTTCTTATTTTCCTTTTATAGCTTTTAAAACAATTTCTTTGTCATCTAGGTGAATTTTTTTTGTTCCTATTATTTGATAATCTTCATGACCTTTGCCAGCAATTAAAACCAAGTCATCTTGACTTGCAAGTTTTATTGCACTGTTAATAGCGGTTGTGCGGTCATCAATAAAACAAATATTTTCAAGATTGCTAAAACCGATTTTGATGTCATTGATAATGTTTATTTGACTTTCTGTGCGAGGGTTATCTTCCGTTACAAATATTTTGTCTGAGTAGAGTTCGGCAACCTTTGCCATAAGAGGGCGTTTACCTTTATCTCTATCTCCTCCACACCCGAAAACAGTAATGATTTTCCCTTTACATAGTGGCTTCAAGGTGGATAAAACGTTTTCTAGTGCATCATCGGTATGAGCGTAATCGATGAAGACATTAAGATTCTTTGAGTTGCTAATTTTTTCTAATCGCCCTGGAACGCATTTGAATTCCTGCAATGCAGTTACCGCGGTATCAATATCAACCCCAATTCCGATAACTGCTCCTATAGCAGTTAAGATATTGTAAATGTTGTGTTTTCCCACAAGTTGCGAGTAAAGTTTTACTGTTTTGTTTTTATATGAAACCTCTAACTCGCTGCCATTAATTCCCATATTGATAATCTTTGCCGATAAATCTACATCTGTATTTTTGTTGAGAGAACATTTTATGATATTTGCTGAAGTGTGTTCCATGACGTTTGCCGAATATGAATCATCAATATTTATTATTGCTGTATCTTTTGGATGTAAAATTTTAAATAGTAACTCTTTTGCCGCAACGTAATTCTCCATATTGCCATGATAATCTAAATGATCACGGCTTATATTAGTGAA
>CAMZKK010000266.1 GCA_947311175.1 uncultured Planctomycetota bacterium
TCCAGTTTTTTTCTCCACTTCTAACCGTCACCGCAATGTTGACCGGTTGACCCCCTCCAGGTTCGCACGCAGTAGCTGTTACCATAAACCACCCTGATTCAAGGGCTTCTACTTTTGCGGTAACATTGTAGTTTGTAATCGTAAATTCTTTATCTGTGCCTTGCCAATAAACCTCCCCATTATCGTGATTAGATTGGTCGTATAGCCAGTTGGCATTTACTTGTGACAATACCTTGACTCTCTCAAGTCCAGCCTCTGCGGCATATTCTTTGTTGGCGGATTCGTTGATGCTATAAACTTGCCGGCTGGTATCGTAGCTAAATTGGGTCATTGATGCTATTATCCCCATAAGAATAACCATCATAATCATAACCGTTATAAGTGCACTTCCTTTTTGAGTATTCATCATAATCCTCCTAATTTCGGTTCCTAGCGATAACGCCACTATGATTTTCAAGCTCGATTAGTTCACTGCTTTTGTCAATAAACTCCTGTTGAATGGTGAGATTGAGACTGATTGGAAAAACAACAATATTCGGGTTGGCTTCATCAAAGGGATAGCGTAACATCTGTTCGACATTATTGTATCTAATGACTGTTTGATTACCGGTTATTCCGGTTATGGCATTTCTATTAAAGGTTGTGCCATTGGATAATGTTATAGTGGTGTCGGTGATTGAAGTAATTTTTGGCATTCCGTTAACCTCTATGTTTACAGAATAGTCGGTGTATTTTGTTAATCTCCCTTGTGTTGTTTGAACGCCTTGCTTATATGTTGTTTCGTAGCTAAGGCAGAAGATGCTTACTCCTTCCCACTTAGGTTCTTCTAAAATTTCTTCTCCACTATCCCATACCTCGTTGTTATTGGTATCGTTAAAATACATAAAAACCCCATTTTGAGTTCTCGCTGTTGGGAAGCACACAGCTGTTTGCCATTTCCCATTTTCTTGCATATCATAAACACTGATAAATGAAGGCTTAGATTCTTTTAATTCACTGGTAATTACTTGCAGCACATGGTTTGATGTAACCTGCATATCCTTGTGCTGAATGGCATTTTTTGCAGAGTAAGCCATTTCATTAACAAAACCAAAAGCAACGCCAATGATTACTGAAAGCATGGCTGTAGAAAGGGCAACTTCAAGTAGAGTCATACCTTTTATTTTTGTAATATTTTTTATTTTATGATTCATTGTGTTTCTCCCTAAAGATTAACATCTGATTTAACAGCTGTAATACAAACTCCAAGCTCCGGTACCTCTACCTTGATTGATATTACTTGATGGCTGGCATCCCAATTTAAATCATCTACCGTAATCCTAGAAGTGCAGGTAGTAGAGCTTGGGGTTGGCTCATAGTTTACATCATAATCCGCCATATTTGCTGTTCCTGTGTTAGGAAGACCTTGATCATAATCATTTTCAGTTAAGGTGCCTAACTCAGACTGAGTAGCAGACATTGCTCGATTGTTAACAGCGGTAAAAGCATTGCCGTTAAAATTATCAACCATATTTTGCTCACGATAATCATAAGACTTGATGTCATTAACTCCCATTGATAATAAGTTTTCCATCGTCTGATTAGCCAATTTGAATGCTTGAATCCTATCATTTTCAAATTTATTCATTGTAATAGTGCTAAAATACATTTGGGCAACTCCACACACTCCAATTGCGAGAATAGCCATTGCACACATAACTTCAATTAGAGAAAATCCCTTTGTCTTCATTTTTTATCTCCCTTTAATTTTATTTCATAGGTTTGATATATTGTTGCACTGCTTGTGGGGGTAACAGCTTTAATCATTATTTTTTTTGGTTTGACGGTATATGGTGCTTTAATCGGGATGCGTTGGATTTTTTCAATTTGAAAAAGGGTTTTTCCATTCGCATATCTATCAATCTTAAATCCATTATTGAACCAAATAAATTTTTTATTCACACCAATAAGTTTTGCTCCATTCAATTTACTTAAAGGCACTCGGTATTCGATTAACTCCATATTGTAGTTTTTTTTGTTTTGTCTTGCTGAATACACAATGTATTCAGTACCGGTTTTTACCGCAAAGGTTGTATGTCTTTGATTTGCCCCGTTTCTGTTTTTGCCTTCAATAAAATCTACATAAGAAAATTTCTGAGCATGATTAAATACTTGCTGAATCTTTTCTGAATTAGTTGGCTCGGTTTTTTCTTTTTTTTGCAGAGATTCATAAATCCAAATGCTGCTAACAATTCCCGCAATAATAAAAAACCTACAGAGAAGTGTGTAATACTTTTGCATCTCAAATGTCATTGTGCCAATACCTTTAAATAAAGCCTTAAATGCAATAATATATGCAAGCATCATACCAATTTACCACAGTTAGATAATTGTCATAACTAACAAGAAGATAATTAGATGCAACAAATGCGAAGAATTATATATTTTATATGATCTGTTACTGTTTGGTAGCACATTGTCGTTAGATGTTATATAAGCTTTTGAAAATAAATGCTTTATGTGTATTGTTACCACTTTTTCGGCATTGTTACCGAATGGTATCATTTTTAAATTTTTCTACATTATTGCTTTTTTATAATTAGCTCAGAGATTACTTTGGGGATTTCGGTAGCTGGAATTAAATCTTTTTTTTCTCCAAAGATTACTTTTCCTGGTTGGAGTTTTCCCCCTACGGTTAGCTGATAGAATTGCACTAACTCACCGTCTATTTTTTTTGCTCTTCCTTCAAGACCAATCTCTGCAACAGGATGATTAGCACAGCAATTGGGACATCCGCTTATTCTTATTTTTATGTCTTTAGGATTGGCATCCACCTTGTCTTTTGCTAATTGTTTATCAATTTCCAAGGCAATTTCTGGGGAGAAACAGATACCAAGATTACAAATTCTAGCACCGGTGCAAGCAACAATTTCTGCACGGGTATCGCCAAGCAAGTTTGGAGATAATTTCTGTAGTTGAGAACAAATCTCTTCGATTTTATCTCCAGAAATTGCTCCTATTATAACATTTTGACTTTGACCAAGCCTAAGTAATCCATCACCATGTTCTTCAGCAATATCAGCCAAAATTCTCGCATGGCTTGTTGGAATATTTCCCAACGAAAGATTGATACTTATGGTATAGAATCCTGTTTCTTTTTCAGGAATAACGCAACCTGGTTTGTTTCCGGTGTATTCTTTTCCGCACCTTCCTTGATAAGGAGAGGGAAAATACCTAAATTCAGGGATAAAACCAGGCAGTTTTTTTTCTTGAATTATTACTTTTTCTTTTTGGTAAATATCGACAAATTCTTTTTCACCCAGTCTTTCTAATACAAAACGAAGACGAGCCTTGTGTCGATGTTCTCTATCGCCATGTTTTACAAACACCTGTCTAATTGCTTCTGCAACAATCAAACAGTCTTTTGCCTCGACCCACGATTCAATTAACACGGCAGCTGTTGGCTTACGACCAAGACCACCGCCTGCGTAAACCTCAAATCCATTCTTGCCTTCTTTTCTTTTTGCAAAAAAACCAAGATCGGCAACACTGGCAAAAGCATCATCATTTTTGGAACCAGCGAAAGCAATTTTGTATTTTCGAGGGAGGGTAAATGACTCGTCAAATTGCAGCAAATATTCATTCGTAGCAATAACATACGGACGAATATCAAAAACTTCATCCTTAGCAATTCCTGCTCTCGCACTTGCTCCAATGTTTCGTATTGTGTTGCCACCGCCACCCTTTGTTGCTAAATTTAAGGTCAATAACTTAACTTGAATTTTGGATAAATCATCTTCGGGTAAATCATGCAGTTGAATAGCTTGCCTGGTGGTGAAGTGTAATTTTTCATTTCCATATTTGTCAGCCAAATCACACACTCCTCTCAGTTGAGTGGGCAAAATTAGTCCTGCACCAAATCTAATCCTGGTCATGAATTTACCTTGTTCCCTATGCTCGTAAATTCCCATTGATGCACGAAAGCCCTTTACAGCTTGCTTGTCACTGTTGTTGTTTTTTAAGTTTTCAATGATTTCTGAAAACTCAAGAGCAGTCTTTCTCGTTGATTCAGACACTTGTAGCAAACAATCTTTTAACCTCATTTCAATATATCCTTTGTCATAAATATCTCAATTGAACATAAATTACGCAGTTAGCACAGAATTTAATTAAAACGAAGTTGCTTTAACTATCGCTAAAGGAAGATTAAGTTTTCATTTCCTTAAGCAAATCTCGTAGAGATTCCTTCATTATTAATTATTCATTGCTCATTGTTCATTCTAAATTCCTACTAAGGAATTTAGTCTCATATCACATACTCCGGAATAATGTTTTCCGTATTCAACTTTTTGGTAATTATCTGAATCGCCTTTTCTTCAGTCAATGATGAATCAATAATAATTCCTTTTCGCTCTTCATCGTTTGAGAAGCCAATATTGATTATAAATAGTTCATTTGGCACATTTAAAATTCTTAATTTTTCTAAATCAGAATCATCTGCATCTGGTAGAACAGTTATAAATAACAAACCAGATTCAGTCATAATCCTTGCAATCTTACCAAGTTGGAGAAGGTGTTCTTCTCTTGATAGGGTTGAGGCAGAATTTTGATTATCAATAGACAAATCATCGAAAATATTTGAGATTGAGAGGTAGTATGTATGCTTACCGGCAGAGAATAACCTTCGCTCAAGAGTCTTTGCCAACGATTTTGCTTCGTCAATTAAATTACTGCGATTGTCATCCTCTTTTACATTAAAGACAATAAATTTACCGGCATGTCCATAGCCGGCAATTCTTAAATCTCTTGAAATTGCCCCAACATCCCAGTTGAATTCTCGTTCCTTAACTCTTTTTTCTAAGAGACTGGTATCTATTGATTCTTCGGTTAGAATTACTCCACAACCGGCAATCTCATAGTCATCAACAATTACAAATCTAGCCATTTTTTCGTTTTCTGAGACTAAATCAAATACCGCAGGACGAAGGGTTTCAATCTCACATTCACCAATATCATGACGGTCAAGCTGATGTTTGTCGTTTACCGAGCTGAGCTCAGAAGCGTCGAGAACAGAGTGAACCGCTGCTAATTCTACGGGAATTCTATTTGACCCAAGCTTCATTTTGTATCGTTTCCCTTGAATCATTGGGGCATGGCCCATCCAGAAAAGATTTGCCTTAAATCTTGAGGCAATGCGTGGCATTTTCTCACCTACTTTTACCATCAGTTCGCCGGATTTAATATAAATTTGCGGGTTAAAGGTAAAGCCGGCATTTTGACCAGCACCTATTGAAACAATGTCCTTTTCGGGAAATGATTCGATTTTTGCAATTGTTGATTCTTTGCCAGAGGGTGAAAATTTAACTTTATCTCCAGCGGTAATTGTGCCAGACTCTATAGTCCCTGCGACAATTCGCCGATCGTCATTTCCTTCAGTAAATTTATAAACATCTTGAACCGGCATCCTAAATGGACTCTCAATATCAAGTGCTTTTTTGGTGAATAAATCGACTTGCTCTAAAACTGTTGGTCCTTGATACCAGCTCATTGCTGAACTACGAGTAGCAATATTTACCCCATCTCGGGCAATGATGGGAATAAACGCATCTGGGAAAACCGACAGTGATTCCAAAAATTCAGTATATTCAGATACAATATTATCAAAAACCTGTTTGCTGTTATCAACGAGATCCATCTTGTTTACCAAGACAGAAATCTGTTTGATTCCAAGAAGAGACAAAAGATAACCATGGCGTAAAGAGTTTTCTTGAATACCTTCGTCTGCGTCAATAACCAAAAGGGCTGCTTCTGTTTGGGCAGCTCCTGTCACCATATTTTTCAAAAATTCAATATGTCCAGGGGCGTCATAAATAATGTAGTATCGTTTATCTGTTTGAAAAAAACATCTCGCCGTATCGATAGTAATCCCTTGTGATTGTTCATTCTTAAGAGCGTCAAGTAAAAATGCATACTCAAAAGGTTTGGCGTTTTGTTTACATTGTGCCTTAACTTGCTCTAATTTTCCTTCAGGCAAAGAGCCTGTATCTGCCATTAAACGTCCAATAACCGTACTTTTACCATGGTCAACATGCCCAACAATTACAATATCCATCTGTTCTTTATTTTTAAGGTTTTCCATTACATATATCCTCCTCTGCGTAGTGTTTCTAAACCACCACCATCCTCTTTGTCTTGTGCTCGTCCTGAGCGTTCTGCAATATTTGCAAATTTTCCTGATTTTAATTCATCGATAATTTCAGCCACCGATGTCGCTTTTGAGTCAACCGGATTGGTGCAAGGAAAACATCCAAGCGAACGATATCGCTTTCCTTTTCCTTGATCAAAATAAGGAGGAATAGTTGGAATCTGTTCTCGCTCAATATACTCCCAAATATTTAGTTCTGTCCAATCAAGTAGAGGGTGAACTCTAACATGAGTTCCTGGTGCGAAATCGGTTTTATAATAACGCCATATTTCCGGTGGTTGGTCATCTACATCCCAGTCATTTTCCTTATCTCTTGGTGAAAAATATCTTTCTTTTGAGCGACTTCCCTCTTCATCTGCTCTAACCCCAACGATAACTCCGGTATAAGGCTCTCTATTTGTATCTTCATCATATTCACCGGTACTATGATTCATTCGCTGACGAGTCCATTCGCCAGAGAGAGTGTGTTTTAAGGCTTCACTTTTTAGATTTTTGCAACATGAAATTCTATCACACTTACCGGCTGGGTATGTATTTCCTTCGGCAATCGCTTTGGTGTTTTGACCAACAACCATATTTAGATTCCATTCACGTGCAAGATTATCTCGATACACAATCATTTCCGGGACTTTGTAGGAAGTATCAACATGCACTAGTGGAAAAGGAACATGGCCATAAAACGCCTTACGGGCAAGCCATAACAAAACGGTACTGTCCTTACCGATTGACCACAGCATACAGAGACTTTTAAAATCGCGATATGACTCTCTCAGTATATGTATACTTTTTGCTTCAATCTGTTCAATTGCATCCATTCTTGTTCTCCTCTTAAATTGAAAATTTATCTTTTATTGCTATGTAAACCACATTCCTTCTTTTCGGGTTCTTCCCACCACCATCGACCAGCTCTAACATCTTCTCCTTGCTCAATTGCTCTCGTGCAACAAGCACAACCAATACTTGGAAATCCAAAATCGTGTAGGATGTTGTATGGAATAGCATTTACTTTAATATATTTTTTAACCTCATCTTCTGACCAGCGAGCGAGAGGATTGATTTTAATCAGACCGTTTCCTTCATCCCATTCAACAATCTCAATCTTTGAACGAGTAATTGACTGCTCACTACGAAGCCCACAAATCCATGCTCGATTACCAGCTAATGCACGCCTGAGAGATTCCACCTTTCTAACCAAACAACAATGCTTTCTATTTTCAATGCTTTTTTTGAAAAGGTTAATGCCATGACTCTTTACCATATTCTCAACTTTGTCAGAGTTAGGAAAGTAAACTTTGATATTGATGTCATATTTGTTTTCCGTTTGCTCAATTAGGTCATAACTTTCATTGAATAGTCTTCCCGTATCAAGAGTGAATAAGGAAAGATTTAAATTGTTTGTTGCAATTATGTCGGTCAATACTTGATCTTCTAATCCAAGAGAAGATGCAAAAACAATTTTTTCACCAAAGGTTTTTTTCGCAATAATCAAAATCTCATTGATGGGTAGGGCTGACCATTCTTCATTTAATTCTTCTGCAATCTTTTTGTCATTAAAATTCATGATGTATCCTTTTTGTTATCTCTATTTAATCTATAGGGTTTATATAGCACAAGTAAAGAAAGTCAATCTAAAAATTTATTTTTTTAAAAAAAAAGAGCAATGTTGCATTTGACAGCACTAAAATTAGTGCTATTCTTGAGTTACTAGTGAACCAGAATTGCAAGCCCGCCGTGGCCTAGTTTTACTAGCCCACCTGCCATCAGGATATTTTTAGTAATGCAGATAAGGATTATTGTATTGAAATTCTTTGTAATGCTTGCGAGAAGTATGGCGTAGATATTTGGTCGTAGTGTTTGATATTAACCATGTTCATTTTATCTCAACAATTCATCAGAGCGTCCGAAAACTATTTTTTAACGAAGGACCCATAGGTGAGATTTTATATATTTACCCAAAGATTAAACTTTTTACCTATAAATTAAGAAAGCCACCGTTGAATTAATTAATTCGTTCGGCTTCTATTATTTCTCTTACTTTTGAAATTACGGTTTCTGTTTTAAATGGTTTTAAAATATATCCGGATACCCCGAGTTTATTTGAAAGAACAACAGTTTCCTTATCAGAACGACATGAACAAATAATTACCGGTGGGATTCCTTTCATGTCATCTTTTTTGATTTTTGCCATGGTCTTTATTCCATCAAGCACCGGCATCATTATATCTAATGTCATTACGGAATAACCACAGGGATTTTCCGAAAGTTTTTCAATGGCTTTTTCTCCATTTTCTGCAGTATCTACAATATATCCTGAATTGGTAAGAATCTTTTCTAGCATCCTGCGTAAGGGAGGGGAGTCTTCTACAACCAAAATTCTTTCTGCTGTTTCCGGTTCATTTTTCGCTCCGGATTCGATACCCTCTGCGGTTGCTTCTACTTTTTGAGGTTTTGAATCTTCTTCGTCCTTAGTAGAGTCTCCATTGTTGTCATCGGCTTCAACTTTTTTTTCTTCATCTTTTACCGAAGCATTATCAGTTGTTTCTTCAATAACCTGATCTTCTTTTTCTTCAGTTTTTTCATCATCAGCCATTCAAGTAAATCCCTAATTAATAGTTATAGTATCTTAAGTATGCACTACGAATACATCAAAGTCAAATATTTAATGTGCTTTGATGTAATTGTAGATATTTACATAGTCATTGCCGGAGTTGTTCCATGAGTAATCACATCGCATACCATTGCGGGCAAGCTTCATAAAATTCTCTCCATGATAAAACCAACATTCAATAGCTCTATTGAGAGCAGAATTTATACCATCTTCATTTACATCACAAAAAGAAAAGCCATTTGATGAGGCAAATCCTTTGCCAGAATGATCTACATCAAAAACAGTATCTGCCAATCCACCTGTACTTCTAACAACTGGAACTGAACCATATCTAAGGGCAATTAGTTGAGTAAGCCCACACGGTTCAAAGATGCTTGGTACCAATAACATATCACTGCCGGCATAGATTATATGGGCAAGTTCTTCGTTGTAGCCAATTTCAATATAGACATTTGGGTTATCAGACAATTCATTGGCAATTCGTCTAAAATCTTCATTTATGGCTTCATCCGGACTGCTTCCTAATAAAACAAATTGTCCGCCTTTTTCTAATGTTTGATAAATTGCATGTTTGATTAGATGTAGCCCTTTTTGGGGAACTAAACGTGCGATACAAGCAACTATTGGGCGATATTCATCAGCTAGTCCTAAGCGATAACGAAGAGAGCCTTTGTTGGTAAATTTTTTATCGAAAGATTCAATATCGTAATTCAATTCAAGATAGGGGTCTGTTGCAGGATTCCAATATTCATAGTCAAGCCCGTTTAAAATTCCTCCTAATTTATCTGAATTTGCATTTAAGGTTGGCTCTAATCCTTTCCCGTCAGATTCTTTTATTTCTTTGCAATAGGTTGGGCTAACGGTGGTAACGAAATTAGAATAAATAATTCCTGCTTTGAGCAAATTTATCATATTGTGTTTAATGTTATCTTGTAGTCTATCAAATCTATAATATTGTCCGCAATCCATTCCGATAGAAGCGAGAAGGTCTTCTCCAAACCAACATTGCCCTTGATGTTCAATATTATGGATGGTGAAAACCGCTCTAGTTTTATTCATTCCGGTATCTGCGTAATGGTCATACATTATGACCGGTACCAATCCTGTTTGCCAGTCATGGCAGTGAATAATATCCGGTGATTTATCAGTTTTTTTCATAAATTCCAAAACTGAGCGATTAAAGTGAACGAAGCGATACATGTCGTCATCATAGCCATAAATTTCATCTCGGTTGAATTTGTTACCACAGGTAAAGAAGTAGCATCTAACACCTTCGACAATTCCGGTAAAAACTTTTTCCGGAACCCATTCTGCATAACGAGGAACCCAAAGTTCTGCATATGCTTCTTCCATATCCCTTATCATGTCATAACGCATTCCTTGATACATAGGTAGCATTATTTCAACATTATGTCCTTTTTTCACTAAATCCTTTGAAAGACCAATAACCACATCTGCAAGCCCTCCAACCTTTGCGATTGGTGCTAGCTCTGGACTAACCATTGTTATATACAAGAAAAATTCCTTTCAGTAAAATTTTAAATTAAGTGTTTTAGATTAGCAAATTATCAAATAATATAGTTGAAAACTAAAGGATAACAAGTAAATTTATTCCTTACATGATAATCAAAATTATCTCTTTTTTAGGTAATACAACTATGGGTGAACGAATAGGATTTATTTCTACGAGATTTGCAGGCACTGACGGGGTGTCATTAGAAAGTGCTAAATGGGCTCAATTACTTTGGGATTACGAGCATATTTCATTTTGGTATGCCGGTCTACTTGATAGGTCGCCGGATATAAGTATGTGCATACCGGAGGCTCATTTTTCTCATCCGGAAAATATTTGGATAAATTCTCAACTTTGGGGCGAATACAATCGAACCCCTGAGGTAACAAAGCGGATTGCAAAAATGGCAGAATATATAAAAGGCACGCTGTATGATTTTGTCCATAAATTTGATATTACTATTTTGGTTCTTCAAAATGCTTTAACCATTCCAATGCACGTTCCTTTAGGGGTCGCTTTGACTGAATTTATTTGCGAAACAAGGATTCCAGCCATTGCTCACCATCATGATTTTTACTGGGAGCGGACAAGGTTTTTGCTTAATGCTGCTTCTGACTATCTTGAAATGGCTTTCCCGCCTCGCAATAGTGATATTCAGCATGTTGTTATCAATGAAACAGCTCGTGAAGAATTGTCATGGCGCAAGGGAGTCTCTGCCTTGCTCGTGCCGAATGTTTTTGATTTTGAAAGTCCTGCTCCCAAAATTGATAATTATTCAAAAGACATAAAAAGAGAAATTGGGCTAAAAGAAGATGATGTGATGATTCTCCAACCGACTAGGATTGTTGCGAGAAAAGGAATTGAGCATGCAATTAAATTAGTGCAGATGCTTGGCGATAAAAAATACAAATTGGTTATATCTCACGATGCCGGAGATGAGGGTTATGAATATCAAGATATGCTTCGCGAATTGGCAAGAGAGTCAAATGTTGATATTCGGTTTATTGCCACACGGATTGGCGAACGTCGGCAATTAGATACTGAAGGTAGAAAAATTTATACGCTATGGGATCTTTATCCACATGCCGATCTTGTTACCTATCCAAGTCTTTATGAAGGTTTTGGCAATGCTTTTCTCGAAGCAATTTATTTTAGAGTGCCGATTATCGTAAACCGTTATTCAATCTTTGCTCGTGATATTGAACCTCTTGGTTTTAAACTACCGGTCATTGATGGTTTTGTTACCAAAAAGGTTGTTGCGGAGGTTAGAAAGTTGATTGAAGATAAAGCATATTGTAAAAAGATTACCGAACATGATTATGAAATAGCAACAAGGTATTACAGCTATTCTGTCTTAAGAAGAAAATTACGCACCTTGATAACTAACATCACTGGGCTTGAAAGGTTATAATAATGGAACTAATTTGGAATGAAATTCAGAATTCTTTAATTGAGCATTTTGAAAAACTATACCCAACGAAGGCAAAAAGATGTATTGCTCGACTCAATATGATGATAGGACGTTATTCGGTTGGTGGTGAGTTTGTTCCGCAAGTGCAGAAGTGGTCGGAGAAAGATGTCTTGCTTATTACTTATGCCGATATGATTAAAGGGTCAAATCAGACTTCGTTGCGGCAGTTAAGAAAATTTGCAGAGAAGCATTTATATGAAAAATAAATATAATTCATATCCTACCGTTTTCTCCATATTCCTCCGATGATGGTTTTTCAGTTATTGATTATAGGCAGGTAAATAACGACTTCGGCAGTTGGAGTGATATTGAAAAAATAGATATTAATTTTGACTTGATGTTTGATTTAGTGCTTAATCATGTTTCGGCAAAATCGCAATGGGTAAAGGATTATTGTAATCAGATAATGCCATATCGAGATTATTTTAATGAGGTAGATGTAGAAGAAGATTTAAGTTCAGTTACTCGTCCGAGAGCACATGAATTATTGGCACCCATAAAGACTCGCAATGGGGTCAAGTATTTGTGGGCTACTTTTAGTCATGATCAAATTGATTTAGACTTTTCAAATCCAGATGTTTTTTTTGAGTTTTTAGATATACTGTTTTATTATGTATCTAAAGGTGCGAGAGTAATTAGACTTGATGCCATTGCGTATCTTTGGAAGAAGATAGGAACATCTTGTATTCACCTTAAGGAGACCCATCGAGTAGTAAAGCTGATGCGAGCTATAATTGATTTAGTTGCTCCTCATGTAATAATCTTGACAGAGACTAATGTTCCTCACAAAGAAAATGTTTCATATTTTGGTGATGGAGATGAAGCGAGCATGGTTTATCAATTTTCATTACCACCCTTGGTCTTACATGCACTTCAAACCGGTAATGCCAAATATTTAACATCATGGGCAGCTAATCTCGGAGACATTCCTAGTAATTGCACATACCTTAATTTTACAGCTTCTCATGACGGAATTGGAGTTAGGCCTTTAGAGGGAATTATTCCTGATGATGAGGTCAATGAATTAGCCAATAAAGTCAAGAAAAGAGGGGGGCTTGTCAGCTATAAGAGAAATAGTGATGGTACAGAAAGTCCGTATGAATTAAATGTATCGTATTTTGACGCCTTAGCAGATAGTAAAGATACAGTAACAGAGTTGGATATTGATAGATTCTTGTGTTCACAAACAATTCCGCTTACCTTACAAGGAATTCCAGCAATTTACTTTCATAGCCTAACCGGAACAAGAAATCATTATGACGGAGTAAAAGAGTTAGGATATCCACGGGCAATTAATCGGCGAAAATATGATTCACATGACCTTGATAAACTTTTGCGAGACAAAACTTGTGCAACCTCAAAAATCTTCAATCGTTATTTAGAGATTCTCGAAGAAAGGAAGAAGCACAAGGCATTTCATCCTGACGGCAAGCAAAGAATTATCAATCTCGGCAATAAGCTATTCGCAGTAGAAAGAACATCTCCTGATAATCAAGAAGTTATCATCGCAATTTTTAATATGACTGCAAAGAGGGTTGAGGTCGATGGGGAAAAGTTTTTTGTTAATTCAAGCAATGGAATTGATGTCCTTTCAGAAAATGAAAAGATTACCAAAAAATCCAAAATCATCTTCACCCCATACCAAGTCCGCTGGATTGAGCATTAATAATAACGTGGGACATGCAAAGCCTCTTTGCGTGTAACACATCCTTATTCCTTGGGACATGCAAAGCCTCTTTGCGTGTAACACA
>CAMZKK010000267.1 GCA_947311175.1 uncultured Planctomycetota bacterium
GTAACGCCTTATCTCACTCGGACGTGACTGCGATATACTACTCAAAGGAATAGCATTATTAAGATATGAATGAACAATTAATTGTCGTCTAATCCTATATTTCCATTCTTCCCACTTAACTCCCTGTCTATTTATTATCTTATAAAATTTTTCCCTACCACCAGATTTTTTCACTTGTCGGTCAATCGTTTTTTGTAAATTATTTTCAATCATTTCGTTGTAGCGAGTCTTTATCCTTGTTCTAATCGCTTTATAAGTAGGACTGTCTAACATATATGCAGATGGCCCTACTTTAGATTCAAAGATTTTTTTTGAATATGAATCAATCTTTTCTTTCATATCTCGAAGAGCTTCTTGATGAAAAATTTCTTCACGAATTGAGGTTTCTAAGGCCTCACTCCAAGCCTTTTGCAAAGCATTATCAGCATCACTAGGGGATAATTCTTTGTGGTAACACTTAACAATTATTTCTCGCCAAATCGGTGCCCAAATTGCAAATACTTTTGAAAAGTCAATACGATTAAGCCCAACAGTAACAACGCTAAAATGTGCAGGTTCACCAGGTACAGGCGAAAGTTCAGCTCCCTTTGTCGTAATTTCCATAACTAAAACCAAAGGAATAATTATTGTAAAATATTTCAAATTTTTAATAATATAGTTCATCGAATTACCCATTTAAAGCGTGTTCGTAAACACCAACAGTATAATCACCTATTAAATCCCAAGAGAATTCTGACTCTACCTTGTTTCTTCCATTAGCTCCCAACCATCGTGCATGCTCCATATCCCCGAGCAATGTTCCAACTCCCCACGCAACACTTTCCGGATTATCAAATATTTTTAATCCATTATAGTCGTGATCAACAAATTCATCGGGACCACCATTTTTAGTAGATACTACCGGTTTACCGGCAGCCCATGCCTCAAGGACAACAATCCCAAAAGGCTCGTTACGACTAGGAACAGCGACAATATCGCAACCTCTCATTAAATCTATAAATTCAGCTCTCGGCACTTGTCCAAGAAATCTAACACTGTCTGTTATCCCAAGTTCCCCTGCTCTCCATTTTAATTGAGATAACATATCACCATCTGCAGCATAGACAAATTTTGTATTAGGATTATTTACTAAAATTGAAGGGATTGCCTCAAGCAATATGTCGGGACCTTTTTGGATTGTTGCTCTTCCTACAAACAAAATGGTCGGTTCAAGAGGAGCAATTCCATACCGTTGTTTTATCCCACCAGCATCAACAAAACCATCAAAGGCATGAAAATTTACCCCATTATATACAGCATGAGTTTTCCATTCAGGACATTGATAAAGATTCATAATCTCTGCTTTAAGGTAGTTTGAGACTGCGATTACATCATTTGCACAATAAGTTCCATATCTCTCAAGCTCGGAAATTCTCCAGGGGTCACCGTCGTCATACCAAACGTTTCCATTTCTCCCAAACTCAGTAGAATGAACAGTAAATACACAGCGTAACCCCCACCGTTCTTTTATTTGTACCATTCCTTCTGCTGTCATCCAATCATGTCCATGAATAAGATCAAACTCACCAACAAATCCGGTAATATGCATAAAACGGTCAACCATTGCCTCATTCATATTATGTATTTCGTGAATAAAATCACTGCCATTTGAAAGGTCAACAAAGTGATAATGAACACCATCGTAGCAACCATAGTTGTCCTGCCCTCGCTTACGCCTGGTAAGCACGTGCACCTCATGCCCTTTTCTTTGCAAGCTTGCGGCAAGTTCGGTTACGTGGACAGCAATCCCCCCTGAACGAACAGAGTGTAAGGACTCCCACGACAACATAGCTATTCTCATTTCATTTCCTCTCAAAGAAAAAGTATTCCTTTTATTTAAAGCAATAAATCATTGTGAGAGATAATCATTAAAAATCAAGCATTTTGCAGTAATTCCGACAGTAATTGACATTTATTCCACAAGTATAAAATATCACATTGCATTAAAATTAAATTTAATTATAATTGGGATAAATTTTTCTTAAATTGCGTATAGGTAAAACATGATTTGTGTAGGTCTTGATTCAGGTAGCAGAGCATTAAAGATTGTATTGATAGAATACCCATCCTTAAAAGTTATCGCAAGCTCAGTTGCATTGCAATCAATCAATCAAGACACTTTTGCCACTTCAGAGCTAAACAAACTATTAAGCAATAACAATATTAATCAAAAAGACATAGCATTTGTTGTTGCAACAGGTTATGCAAGGAACAGTTTGTCGATTGCAGACATAACAATAACCGAAATAACCTGCCACGCAAGAGGTATATTTCACAACAATAATAACGCAGAAATGATTATCGAAATCGGTGGACAAGATAGCAAAGTAATCTTTTTAGAAAAGAATGGGATTGTTCGAGACTTTACAATGAATGACAAATGCGCAGCAGGAACAGGCAGATTTCTTGAATTGGTATCTAATCAACTAAACATCGACTTAAGCGGAGATTCAACGCTTATTGCAAAGAGTAAAGCGCCAGCCATCATCAGCAGCATGTGCGCAGTATTCGCAGAATCTGAAATAATTGCCCTGCTTGCAAAAGGAACTCCAAGAGAGGATATCCTAGCTGGAGTTCAATCATCAATTGCATCTAGGATATCAACAATGGCTGGAAAATTAAATATCTCGGGTGATGTAATTTTTACTGGTGGTGTCGCAAGAATAGAAGGAATGAGTGAGGCAATTTCTAAAAAAATCAAAAAAAAGATTAAAGTTGCAAAAAAACCGCAGCTAACCGGTGCATTAGGAGCAGCAATAATTGCGGCTTCTAGGTTTAAAAAATCAAAAAAGTCAGAATAAGTTTAACCTACGATCTACAAACATAACACACACAACAATAACAACTTACATATATCAAGACAATCAATCCCGCAAGCAAAATAAAAAAAAAAACAAAAAAAACAAAAAAAAAGCATTGACGATTACCCCATGTATTTCTATACTTCCTCACTCTCATGATTTATATGAGATACTTAAATTACAAAAAAGCGTAAATTGTAATACAAGATAGGCTTTAGAACAAAAACAAGAGTAACAGACCTCCTCATTCGCACCTCAATAGAGGAAGTGTAAATGCGAGCAAGGAGGTATTTATTGTTTAAATTAATTAAGAGTCACGTTAAATTTGCGACGGTGACACAAGTGAAAAATCAGGACTAACCTGGTTATTGATTTAGGAGTAGATAAGATGATGGACATTCCTGTTCATGACCACACTGGAAAAGTTGTTGAGACAATCCAGTTTGACGAGAGCTGTTTAGGGCGTGCAGTCCACAAACAACTCATGCATGATACAATCGTTGCTCATGAAGCAAACAAACGTGTTGGAACAGCGTGCACAAAGACTCGTAGAGAAGTTGTAGGCTCAGGAACAAAGCCTTGGAAACAAAAAGGCACAGGCCGAGCAAGAGTAGGAACAAAAAGAAACCCCGTATGGCGTGGTGGTGGAATAGTATTTGGACCGAAACCTAGAGATTACAGCAAGAAGATACCTGATAAGGCACGTAAATTGGCACTAAAAAGTGCAATTTTAGCAAAATTACGTGATGGGGAAGTTAAGGTTGTAACAGACTTCAAAATGGAAAGCCCGAAGACCAAGAACGCCTTGGTTATCCTCAAAGCACTTGGTGCAGACAACAACAGTCTTGTTGTAATCAAAGAGCACGACAGCAACACATGGAAATCAGTAAGAAATATCGAAAAGGTTAACATGTCAGCATTAAAAGAAATGAATACCTACGATACATTATTACGAAAAACAGTGTTGTTTACAAAAGACGCATTCACCGCAATTAGTGAGGAGGTTAAATAATGGATGCCTA
>CAMZKK010000268.1 GCA_947311175.1 uncultured Planctomycetota bacterium
CAAAGGACAAGAAGTTAATATAGAATACGAAGCAGTTGATAATTTTGGTGGTTCAGGACTAGCTGATATTGAATTATGGATAACCACAGATGATGGAAAATCCTGGATAAAATATACTGACGACAAAGATTTAAACAGTCCTGTCAAATTCATAAACGACAAAAATTACGGTGAAGTAGGATTTAAAATCAGAGCAATCGACAAGGTTGGAAACATCTCTACATCTTTGGCTACAGGAACCAAACCTGAACTTAAATTAGTTTTTGATGTCGAAGGTCCTGTAATCAAGATTCTCTCAATCGCAGATGGCAAAAGATTTGTAAAAGGTGGGTCAAATGTTACCATCAAATGGAGCATTGAAGATCCAAACATTGCCGAAAACTCAACAGAAATAGCATGGTCCGCAGATGGTGGACAGTCATGGGAATATATTCAAAAAGGATTGCCAGCCAAAAGTTCAATAGATTGGAAAGCACCAACCTCACCAGATAAGAACATGAATAACTGCCTAATAAAAATTAGCGCAGTTGACAAAGTTGGCAACGCCTCGACAGTTATTTCGCAACAGCCATTTACAATTGTTGCCACCCCATTAGAAACACAACTGGGTAGCGTTAAGGCAATCAAGGAAGAAAGCAAAGACAAAAGTCTTAGCCAACATAAAAATAGATTTTCCATATTTAGGAAAAAGAAAAACACAAAAAAACAAACAAAGAAAACTGATGTCACCGTTATAACAACTCCGGAAGAAGAGCTTGGAAAAGAGATAAATGACAATATCGGAAAGATTAAAGTTGATGAAAGAAACCAAGATGAACCTAAGGTAAAAGAATACCACCACCCTTCTGCAATAGATGAGGACAGCGGAGAAAAGGCGACAATAAAACTCGAAAAAAGAATAATCAACGATGACACAATAAATATCAAGACAAAAGATGCTAAGCCAAATATCACACAGAAAACAATTGGCAATAGCAAATCAACAGTTATTGACAACACGAAAATAGAGAAAATGAATATAGCTGTTACGCCAAAAAAGAATATTAAAATTAAAGATTATGCAAAACCAATAACCAAAACCCCAACAACAATCAAAAAAGTTGAAGAGGAAATTATTCCCACAAAGGCAAAGGAAACTGCCAAAAAGAATACATCAAAACCAATCAGAACACTGACGGTTGCAGAAATGCTAAAAGAAGCGGAAGGTGATCTCTCCACGATAAGTGTTCCTGAGAAAAAAGAATCCATTGCCGCAGTTGCAAAAACGACTAACAGCAAAGATTTCTCAAAAACCGAACTTCCTAAAAAGCCACTAATCAAAGTAAAAACAGCGGAAGAACGAGAATCAGAACTGCAATACGCAATGGAACAAGAATCAAAGTTACGCAAAGCTGACGAGGAACGTAGAACCTTAGCATTGAAGGCACAACAAGAACTAAGAGAAAGAGAAAATATTGCACTTACCGCAAAACCTGTCCGACCAAATATCAAAAATACCGAAAGCAGAACAATCAATACCAACAACCCTCGTGCAATACAACTCATAAAAGAAGCTGAACTTGCAATTGAGGACAACGAATATCTGCAAGCAAAATTAAAAGCTACCGAAGCCCTCGAGCTTGATAGCAAACTATCACGTGGACAGCTTATTCTTGGATTAGTTGAGGCAAACGAAGGCAACCTTGACGCAGCAACAACATTACTAGAAAAGTCAATCGCACTTGACAACAAAGATGCTTCAGCCTTTATGGTAATGGGAGATTTATCTTTTGCCCAAATAAAGAATTACCAAAAAAAGTATGACCGTGGCAGAAGTCGTGAAGTTCGAGCACTCGAAAGTGATTTAAAACCCTTAAGAGAGAAAATTGCCCTCAATATGCGTAACGCCATTCGCAGCTACGCAACGGCATCTCAACTTAAACCGAAATCCGTTGAACCGGAAGAAAAATTAGGTGAAATATATTATTTCAAAGCAAAGCGTGCTGAAGATAATGCAATGATGATCAGCTCATACCGAGATGCAGCGGAGCATTTTGAAGAATCATTTAAGCGTAAACCTACCTATAAAGCAGCTTTCCATCTTGGAATTATTCACTATCGCCTAAATGAATTAGATTCTGCGGTTAGGTACCTAAAGCGTGGAACAGAAATATGCCCACCAGACCAAAAACCAAAAGAATGTTACTGGTACTTAGCTGAGATTGCTACCCGCAAGAAACATCTCGATGACGCCTTGTCCTACTGGAGAATAACTGCCAAAGCATACGCAAGCACCAATCCAAAAGACAGAAAATATCGAAAAATGGCTCTTGCACGGGCAAGGAGTATTGAGCAACAACTGAACAATTATTAAACCAATTTTGAAATGTATTAATAAAGGGGAAAGAACAGTTTTCTTTCCCCTTTATCAAATATTTTTCAAACAAAATCACGGACAGTTACCACATGATACAAAACAAAAAAACATTGCTTACATACCTCAATGAGAGCAAGAAGACCAACAATAGTCTTGCATTTATCCTCCCCATTCTCATTACATATGAAGTCGGAATCAGAATAATAAACTTCAATCGAGAGTTTTATACCGTCAATGGAGTAGATAAAATTATCAAAGATGCCTTAATTTCATTAGGATTTTACGGTTCTCTCCTTTCTGCAATCTGCGTAGTCTTAACATTAATTTTTATCCATCTACGAAAACATGAAAAGAATAATGCAAAGATTGGGGTTATAGGACTAATGCTAATAGAATCAATAGTGGTTGCTCTTCCGTTGTTTGTTTTAGACTGGGCGGTTAAGGAAACTATTTTGTCAGTCGGAGTAACCAAAAACAGTGGAGTGCTAGAGACAATCATTCTATCCTTAGGGGCTGGGGTTTACGAAGAGTTTTTTTTCAGAATGATTTTACTTGGCGGAGGCATATTTGTTTTAAGCAAGATAACTCAAAAAAACCACAGTTATATCACTATTTTATGTGTAATTATCACATCGCTACTATTCGCCATAGTCCATCATTTAGGACCACTTGGCGATGACTTTAGTCTCAAAATTTTTGCATTCAGAACATTGGCTGGCATCTATTTTTCTTGGATTTATCTAACAAGAGGCTTCGGAATTGCTGTTGGTTGCCATACCGCATACGATTTGATGGTGGTGGGATTAAAGTTATGGCAAATACTAGGAAATATGAATTAGAGAATGGATAGCAAATGTTAAGATATGAAAGAAACATTCGCCTTGAGGGATTCGGGGAGAATGGACAGCAAAAATTAATGAATAGCACCGCCGTGGTAATCGGTGCCGGCGGGTTAGGGTCGCCAGCCATCTACTATCTTGCAGCAAGTGGGGTTGGAACAATCAAGATTGTTGACGGTGATAAACTTGAAGTTTCAAATCTCAATCGACAAATCCTACACAATACTGATTTTTTAGGAAAAGACAAAACTGTATCGGCAAATAATACCATCAAAAAATTCAATCCCGATTGCAAAGTCATCACCAAAAACATAAGAATCAATGCCTTAAATATTTCGGAAATTATAGCAGATACAGACGTAGTGTTAGATTGCACCGATAATTTCAAATCACGATTTATCATTGCTGATGCCTGTTGGGAAAACAACAAATTCCTTTGTTACGCATCAGCTCAAGGTTACAACGGTCAACTCCTTGTTCAATCTCCAAGCCCAACAAACCCATGCTACCGCTGTCTTATCCCAGAAATCCCTCCTCAAGGAGCAATCCCGCACCCAGCCACCACCGGAGTTTTAGGCTCTGTAGTTGGCACAATGGGTTCAATGCAAGCAACCGAAGCAATTAAATATCTATTAGGAATGACTACATCATTAGACCGAGAGATGCTCGCCTACGACGGTTTAAGAACCAACTTCACAAAAATCAAAAGAGAAAAAAACAAAAACTGCAAACTATGCGGGATTTAATTAACAATTAAAAATGATTGTGACGCTATGCGTCGGGATGTTTTTTGCAAGCGATGACTGTGTTTGTTTTGGACTTCATTATTGCAACCTTTAGCGGTAGCTAAAACACCTTCATTGTTAATTTTTAATTCTTAATTGTTAATTAAAATATTGGTACACTCGGCGGGATTCGAACCCACGACCTCCGGTTTAGGAAACCGGTGCTCTATCCTGCTGAGCTACGAGCGCATTTACATAAGCATTGTGGTAAGTCATTCTAATTATAGCATTTTATTTTGCAACAACTTTTTTAGTCATTACATAACTTGACGACCAATAGAGAAGAGAAATCATAGTTTTTTATCATCGACTATTTGCTTTTTAAATTTTAATTGACCGATTATATTTATTACTTATAGTCATAATTGTTTATTCTAAAATTAAAAGTGGAGATTTAGAGCAAACAAAGAAATGAAGTAATTCTAAGATAATTTTGAAATGTAAAACATAAATCAGATACATCCTTTAGCGAAAGCTAAAGCACCTTCATTGTTCATTATTAATTGTTAACTGTTAATTATATCAAGAGGTTTATTATGGCTAAGAAAAATCGAGTTATTCTCGCTTACTCCGGTGGGCTTGACACTAGTGTTATTTGTAAGTGGTTGGTTGAAGAAGGATATGAAGTTATTGCGTGGGCCGCAGATGTTGGACAGCGAGAAGACTGGAAGGCTGTTCGTAAAAAAGCTATTCAAAGTGGTGCGGTAAAATTTATCGTCGCAGATCTTAAAGAAGAGTTTGTTCGTGATTTTGTATTTCCTGCAATTATGATGAATGCTCAATATGAAGGTCGCTACTATCTTGGGACATCGTTAGCACGCCCATGCATCGGCAAGGCTTTTGCAGAAATTGCCATCAAAGAAAAGGCTGCATATGTATCTCACGGATGCACCGGCAAAGGTAATGACCAAGTACGGTTTGAACTTGCAGTAGCAGCCATTGCTCCAGATTTAAAAATTATTGCCCCATGGAGAATGGAAAAATTTAATAGCGTAATCAAGGGTAGAACAGAGGCAATTGCGTATGCCAAAAAACATAAAATCCCGATAAAGGCGACCACAAAAAAACCATGGTCAAGTGACGAAAATGTTCTTCATATTTCATTTGAGGCAGGAATGCTAGAAGATCCAACAGCAAAACCACTTGAAAGTATGTTTGAACTTTCAAAAAGTCCTTTTGATGCACCAGCCAAACCTGAAAAAATCAAAATCAGATTTGAAAAAGGTATTCCGGTTGCTATCAATGGTAAAAAAATGAAACCACTTGCCTTGTTAGAAAAGCTCAACAAGATTGGCGGAAAACACGGAATTGGCAGAATTGATATTGTAGAAAGTAGGTTTGTAGGAATGAAAAGTCGTGGTGTCTATGAGACTCCAGGGGGAACCATTCTAATGGATGCTCATCGAGATATTGAGGGCTTAACCATGGATAGAGACCTAATTCAGCTAAAAGAAATGTTGATGCCAAGATTTTCCACAATGGCATATAACGGATTATGGTTTTGCCGTGAAATGGAGGCAATGATGGCGTTTATTAAAGAGAGCCAACGCTATGTAACCGGCACCGTAACTATGGAACTCTATAAAGGAAATGTGATTGTTATTGGCAGAGAAAGTGAATATAGTCTCTACGATCCAATGATTGCAAGTATGGAGGATGATGAAGGTGCATACGACCAATCAGATGCAACTGGATTTATCAGACTTCATGCATTGCCATTAAAAGCAAATGCGAGAAGAATTAAGAAAAAACGGAAAAAATAAATTTCTTATAAGATTTAGCTTGAAGATTTTAAATATAAAGTTATATTCTAAAACTTCAAAAGAAAGTAACCGAATGGTTGCCTTCAAAAGAATAATAAATGGCGATGGTAGCTCAGGGGTAGAGCACTAGATTGTGGC
>CAMZKK010000269.1 GCA_947311175.1 uncultured Planctomycetota bacterium
ATCATACTATCTATGGTGTTAGAAAATCCAAGCTGTTGATTATTATGGGCATGCATTCCAACCTGCATACCGGCAGATTTTGTTGCGTCAAGATACTTACGGATTAAGTATTGAACATGTTCACCATAAAGTGCCCCAAAGCTATCAACCACATACACCACATCTGCATCACTGCCGGCGATAAGGGCAAGTGCCTCATCAAGTTCTCTTTCACTAACAATAGAAATTGCCATCAAATTAAGACAAACTTCATAGCCCTTATCCTTTGCGTCTTTAACCATATCGAGAGCTACCGGAATTTGATGAATATAGGTTGCAACCCTAATCATTCCGAGTGGGCTTTCATCGCAAGGTAGAATGTCGTTTCTATAATCTGTCCGTTCCGCATCAGCCATGACCGAGAGTTTTAGACCTGAAGTATTTTCTGCACTATCGACAATTTTTTTGAGATCATCTTCTGTGCAAAATTTCCATGGTCCGAATTTTTCCGGTGATAATATTTCCGGTGAACCCTTATAGCCAATTTCCATATAATCAACACCGGAAGCGATACAGGTTTTATAAACATTTTTTACAAATGAATCATCAAAATGATGGTCATTCATTAAACCACCGTCACGAACAGTGCAATCAATCAACTTAATCTCCGGGCGATAGCTAATCCATCTCCCCTCAAAATTTTTCATTCCTTTTTTTTCATCACTCATCGCTATCCTCCAAAACAGTTAAACTAATAATCAATATTTTTATTTGTAAATATTATGATAACTTGCTGAATAATAAATCTCAAGTAAATAGCGACAATTCAATATAAATCTTGAAATTTTGGTACTTTATCAATACCATTTTACTATAAGGAGAGTAAAAAATGAAAATAGATAAAAATAACATTTTTACTAAATTGGCATTAATAATATTATTTGGAATACTTGGAATTTGTATCGGGTGCTCAACAGATGGCAATGGGATTAAGTATATGGGATTTGATGATGATACTCCCGCCTATCGAGGAGTTTTTGGGACAAATACGACTAAAATAACCGGTCGGCAAGATATATATGTTGCTCCAAACACCACTCTTGAAATAACCAAGACAACCAGACGAAAACCTTCTTTTATTGACACCATATACTATGACAAAAACCTAAAGAGATATGTCGGAATTAGCAAAAGCGGACGGAAATACCTACTAGATAACACCAACAATGGATTCATGATAACAGAAACAGATTCTCTAAGAGTAACAGGTGGGAGAAAAACCCCGGGAAGAGTTCATCAGCGATATTCATCTTCCTCAACCACCGATGACTACGGTACATATATCAAAATAAAATAGCCAATCTAATCGAAATAGGAAAACAATGATTAATAAGTTTCAGACTGCACATAACTTAAAAAATATTTTATTAGGACTTTCGACAATAGTAATTTTTGTTTTATTTGCATTGTTTTTTCAACATAAATTTTTTCTTCTTAAATTAGGCTACACCTTATTTCCATTCATTGCATTATTTGGAGTTCTGATTACCGGCATCCCGACACTACTGTATTTTGCAAGCACAAAGTCATTAAAAAGAACCAGCAAATTGTTAAATTTACTATTTTTAATTTTATTATTATTTACTATTGCCGGAGTAAATACAAGCGGAAGTATTATCAGATTTTCCTATGCGGCAAATACCGCTCTTATTCTTTTTACCGCAAGCTGCTTGGGAAGAAGAATCTTTGATTTACTAAAAATCAAATTAGATTTACCACTATCAAGAATAACGATTTCAACCCTATTTGGATTTGGATTGATTTCATTACTATTTCTCACGGTCGGTAGCCTATACCAAACAGGGATAACCACAACTTGGGGAATAATTATTTTTTGCGTATTATTCGCTGCTCCAGCTCTCTCTCAGCAGGTAGCAGACATAAAATTTACCACCGTAGCCAGCCATGAATCGGCAACTGTCAAAAAGTTGTTCATCCGCTCCACCCTTGTCCTGTCATTCCTTTTGGTTCTACCATGTTCGTTTCTGCCACCGATGGATTATGATGTTACCGAATACCACGCAGAATTACCACAAAGGTACCTACATTACGGAAAGATTGAATTTGATAAAAATAACCTATTCTCCGGTATGCCTCAAAACATGGAGATGCTCACCCTTGCGTCTTTTTCTTTGTCGACCGGTAAAATCCCATGGATAACTGCCAAGCTAATCCATTGGATATTTTTCCCATTATTAATCTTGTTAACAATAATGATTGCGGGGGAACTCGGAGCAGGAAAAGATTCCTGGCTCGCTACAATACTTTTAATGTCAGCACCACTATCAATGTTTATTGCTACCAAACTTTATGTGGAAATCGCAATGAGCTGTTTTGGATTAGCATCGTTTTACCTATTTCTTTGTGCAAACAAAAACAAACAAAAATCCATCATATTGATCATTAGTGGCATTTTCGCTGGATTTGCTGCCGGAACAAAATATCCGGCACTATTATTTTTCTGCTTGCCCATAACCATAATGGTTGCATTTAACCATCGCCAAAAAGCGATTTCAGTCAAAGATGCTTTGTTTTTTATTGGTGGAATCTTGTTAAGTTTTTCACCGTGGATGTTAAAAAATTATTTTCAAACGGGAAACCCATTCTATCCGATTTTTAATAACCTATTCAATGTATCGGGGTGGGACAAGGTTTTACAACAAAGATTTCATGATGCCCATCACGCAACAGATTTTTCATTAGAGGCAATCAAGACCAATTTGCAAAATATCTTTATCTTTGGAAAGCAATTATTTCCCAGTAGTTTTATTTTTTCATTACTCCTAATCCCCCTATTTGTCAAAACACAAATATCTGTAAATGATAATGACAAACAAAATATAACAACAAACAAATCACTAATTATTTGGATTTGTTCAATCATCGTTATGTGGTTTTATCTAACCCATCGCCTTGAAAGATTTCTCCATCCCGGATATGTCATTGCCTCAATTGGTGGTGCAGTTGGCATTGCCAAAATAAAAAACAAATACCTAAAAGGAATTTTTAAAATATTAATAATGACGCTTTTTACAACATCACTCGTTGTTTTTGGGTGGAGCATATATATAAAAGACAATGCAATATCTAAAGTTATCCTTGGCAAAGAATCCCCTGATAGTTTTTTAGCAAAACAATCATGGTATCAGCAATCACAGATACTGAAAGCATTGCCCAAAAATAGCAAAGTCCTTGCTCTCGGTGAAGCTGCTCACTTTTACTACCCATACAATATCAAGATGACAGTTGTTTTTGGACATAATCCTCTCATCTCTGTTTTGAAAAATGCAAACAGTGTTGCCGACATTGAAGATTTTATCAAAAAACAAGGATATACCCATATCTTTATATCTTGGTTTGAATTGGCTCGACTACACGCAACTTATTGCCAAGCATATACTATTACCCCCAACAAACAACGCTTACTGAGGAAGTTTATTGTCAAGAATGTAACACATATAATGCCCTTATCGGCATGGCAAGATTGGAATGGGGAAAAAGAAAATTTGCCGAAATTTATCAAAAATGACTTTGCAAAATACAAAAAAATCTTTGGAATAAAGTCAACATCTATCCTACCTCATTCATCATACACTATGGCAAGACCATGGATTGGTGCATTTGGCAATAATGAACAGTTAACAACAAGCACCCGGCAACTTTTAAAGATTTTAAAAGACTACCAACTTCTACTTTCTCCAACAATTAACGGAGGGCCACCTCCTCTTGCTAGAGCTCCGCTTGAATGTTTAGTGCTTAAAAGAAAAATATCTATTGGCAAATAATATCAATCCTTTATCATATACATGAAATAAAATTAAATACAGGTAGACAGAATGAAACACAAGAAAATCCTTATAGTTGAAGACGAAGAACTATGTATGACATTGTACAGAAACATCTTAACCCCAGATGAAGGATTTGATATTGTTGAAGCAAAAACGGGTGAAGATGGTTTGGAAATACTAAAAAAAGAGAATTTTCAATTTGATCTATGTATCATCGACCAAAACCTACCAGGAATGATGGGTGACGAACTTCTTTCAATCATAAAAGACAGAGCACCAAAAATTGCAGTAGTAATCATTACCGGAGATATGGATGAACAATTCATATACAGTTGCCTAAAAAAAGGAGCACTTGAGTATATTCAAAAACCAATTGTGTATAAAACATTTATTAGAACAATAAAAAACGCCATCAAGCGACAGTCAAAAATCAATGAGATTCCAGGCGAGATTAAGATTGCGGTGAAAACTAAAGGATGGGTAGAACTAACCGCTCCTAGCGAAATGGAATATCTTGCGCGAATGCAAAAATTCACAAATGTTCTTCTCCAATCAAAATTATCCAAACAAATCAGTGATGACCTATATTTGATAATTGAAGAGGTCGGACGAAATTCCATAGAATGGGGAAATGAATTTAATCGAAAAAAAGATTTTCATATTAGCTACTGTATTTTCAATGACAGCATAGTTATTAAATTTGAAGATGAAGGTGAAGGATTTAGTCCAGAAAAATTACATAATCCGACAACAGACCCAATTGCACATATAAAAAAAAGAAAAGAAGACGGAAAACGCCCCGGAGGATTTGGCGTTTATATGATTCAAAAAATGATGGATGAGGTTATTTATTCCGAACGCGGTAACAGTGTAATTATGACAAAATACTTTTAACATAAGAGAGGACAAACGTGAAAACAAAGTTAGAGGAATTCAAACAAGCAACGAACGAACTGCCCAAAAAATATCTTTCATGGGATTTATTTGGCAAAGGAATAGACAAACTCGGAATAGAGCGAAAGCCGATTGAGGTAGAATTACATCCTCCTTCCGACGATGAAATCCTATTGAGAATTGATGCGATCGGGTTATGCTTTTCCGACACAAAACTTATTTGGGCAGGTAATGAACATCCAAGAATACAAGGGAGAGATTTAGAGCAAGACCCAACAGTCCCCGGACATGAGGCATCTCTAAC
>CAMZKK010000270.1 GCA_947311175.1 uncultured Planctomycetota bacterium
AAAAAAATATTGCGGGCGGAAAGACATCTGCGGCTAACATGGGGCTTACTCTTTCTACCGGAGACATTATTGTTATTGTTGACTCTGATACATCTTTCAATAATGATGCTATTGAAAAAATAATTCAACCTTTTGATAATCCTAAAATTGGTGCGGTATCGGGAAATATTAGGGTTAGGAATTGGAGTAAAAATTTAATAACCAGATATCAGGCAGCAGAATACTTAGACTGCATTTTTCTTGGCAGAAGACTGCATAGCCTCTTAGGAACATTAAATTTAGCGTCAGGAGCTTTTGGGGCATTTAGACGAGATGCAGTCATGGCGGTTGGAGGATGGGATGTGGGACCGGGCGAAGATGGAGACTTGACCACAAAGGTTAGAAAGCGTGGATACGATATAGTATTTGTGCCTGATGCAGTCTGCTATACCGATGTGCCGTCAACATTAAAGTCATTTATCAAGCAAAGATTAAGGTGGAATAGAGGAGTTATCAGATACCGATTAAGAAAACATCTTGATTTGGTAAATCCTTTTAATTCAAATTTTAGAATTACTAATTTTTTAATCGTTGCCGATAGCTTTTTTTTTAGAGCTTTTCTTTTGTTTGCTTTTGCATTCTATTTTCTTTCTACATTACTCTTTAATCCACAAATGCTACCATTAGTCATCTTGATAACGTGGGGTATCTATGCTGCATTCAATTTGTTACAAATCCCAATAATCCTTTATTTTTCGGAAAGAAAATTGGAGGATACAAAAATATTATTTTCAGCACTCATCGTCGGACCATATAATTTATTGCATCGATTTATAAGGTTGGTAAGCATGATACAAGAAATATTTTTCAAAAAAAGTTATACCGACCCTTATGTTCCAAAAAGAGTAAGAGAACAAACCATCCACTGGTAACACAACAAGTATGCGAATCAACCTAAATTCCGCAGTTAAAGCGGAATTTAGGTTGATTTTATCTATAAAAAAAGGACGGGATAAATCCCGTCCTTTTTAAGATTGTCTGCTCTACGCAAGTTTAGTAGGTTGACCAAATAGCAGCAGCACCTGATAGTTGAGCTGCGGTAGGCCAAGTTGTTGCACCTGCACCATCAATTCCATTGCCAGCACCTGTATCACGCATGTATAGTGTTCCTTTACCATCAATAATAAAGGTATTTGTTCCAGTTGTTCCATATTGAGCAGGAACAGAAATTAGACCATGGTCAAAACGAAGATTTTTGGTTGTGGCAACAGCTGCATTAGCATTTGTTACATCTTGATAAAAATAACCATTATTTGCAGAGGCAGCAGCAGAGGCATCAGCAAGTGGGCTAGGAATTATTGATAAGCTATTGCCAAGGGTGTCTTGATGGACATTGGCATTAGAACCACCAAGTCTTTGAAATGAATCGGCAAAGAGTTTAGAAACCAATGGAATGGTAGCACCATAAGCAGCATAATCTGCAGAGTTATTCACGTTTGCAGAATAGTTATTCGATTGGTATGTTTGTTGACCGGTTGCGTATGCCTTGAGTGAGGTAGCACCATTAGTTTCATTTGCTGCCTTCTTGCTTTCAAGTAAGTTTGGAATAGCAATAGCTGCAATAATAGCAATAATCGCAATAACAATCATAAGTTCAATTAGTGTAAAAGCCTTTTTCATCGTTTTTCTCCTAAAAAAAATGTAAATAAAATAAATAATAATTAAGTTTTACTCATTAACCTCCTATTTAAAAATTAGTATTGACTAGAAAATAAACTTATTTTACCTGTGTCATCATTCCTGTCACACTACTACGATTGCAAGATGTGTGCCACTTATGAGTAGTTGTTTTTAAATGTGTAACTTTATATGATGAAATATGTTACGACAGGCAAGAATTGTAGGTTAAATATGAAGATACCAATCTTTGTCAGTAGTTAGTGACAAAATTTGTCGGTGTTGACATATCTTGTCAATTACAAACAGCTGAATTTGATAGATAATTTAGGTTTAACCTATAAAATATTTTTTTAGGGGGGAAGGGAGAGGAATTAAGTGTTTACGAAAATGTTTGTTATGCACTAATCTCAAATGGGGATGTTGTGTGACCATCAGTGTTTTCAAGTTGTCCAGTTGAATTGTATGAATATGCAGTGATTGATGAATATTCTATTTTGACAGATGCCTTAAATTGTGCTGCGTATTCTCTGATGGATTTACTGCGTTCTTTAAGGTCTTCGCTCACTCCATTTTTTACAAAATCGTTTAACTTGTCAAAGACAAGTTTGTGGGTTTTATCAACGCCTTCTTGAATGCTATCGTTAAGTTTACCAAGAATACTTTGTGCTTGATTAAATCCATCTTGAATTGCAGAGCCAATAAAATCTGCAAATGCCTGTCTGTCACCTTCTCCACCTTCTCCTTGAGGAGCGTATTGAGATAGGGCAAAGTCTAAAATTCTTTCGGCAGTTTTTTCAGGTGAGAATAAGTCTTTCATCTTTTCAATAAAATCCGATTGTTCAGGTTTATCTGTTTTTATTGAGTCATCATCTCCTCTTGCGACTTGCATAAATTCAAGTGATGCAGAAAAGGAAAAATTGACCTCTTGATAAGAATTACCATCTGGTCCAGAGATTGATTTAATTGCTTGATAGCTAACTGTAAATTGTGCTTTTGCAAAATTAAAGGCAGAATTGGCTTCGGGAGAAAAATCAAAGGCATCAACATTTCCGAAAGGAGACATTTGCTCATTATTTTTCCCTTTATTCTTCTGATTGTTAAGGTCACTTAGGTTAGTTTTTTCAAAATTTTGCAATCTATTCAATCCGTTTGCATTCATCTTTGCCCCAATAGTTTCCATATCCATCATTTTTCTCCCAAAACTTTGATTATAGTATTAAAATATTTATGTCGCTATAAACATTAGCGGACATTGAGATGTATTCTTTATGTTTTTTTATTGTTTGCGGGTAAAATTTAATGGCTAAGCATTGGGCAAAAATATATTTGAAGCACTTTGGAGCCTCGCATGGCTCGTGGGAATAAACACTTGACAGGTATTTCCTCTCAATTAAACTACTATATTGTCTTTGAAAGAAAGGTTATAGATGACGCCATTAGCATTTTTGGTTATTATTTTATTTGTTTTTTCAGTGATTATCCATGAAGTATCGCATGGATTGGCTGCTTTGTATTTCGGAGATGATACTGCCTATCTAAAAGGGAGGCTTTCACTTGATCCCATCAAACATATTGACCCAGTTTGGACAATACTAATTCCAGTTGTTATGTATATGACATCAGGCATTGCCTTTGGTGGAGCAAAGCCGGTGCCGGTAAATCCCCATCGATTTAAAAACCCGAGAAAGAATATGATGTGGGTGGCAGCAGCTGGACCGGCAAGCAATATTGCATTGGCGATAATCTTTGCTTTGGGATTTCACCTTAGCGTCTATCTTGCCCCGATGGTGAATCAGGAATCATTAACTTTTTTTATGCAAAAGGCATTAGTGCAAATAATTATCATCAATCTATTCCTTGCATTTTTTAATCTAATTCCAATCCCACCATTAGATGGAGGTAGGATAGTTACCGGACTTCTCCCCTATGACTTGGCATTAAAATACCAAAGATTAGAGCAATTTGGAATGATGATTTTGATTGGACTTATTGCCACCGGTGCAACCAGTCTTGTTATAATTCCGGTTGAAATTTTGGCAGAACCATTATTAGGATTTCCAATAAAACTTAGATAGGACAAACATGAATAAGAAACGAGTGCTTTCCGGACTTCAGCCTTCTGGTAAATTGCATATTGGCAATTATTTTGGGGCGATAAAACAATATGTTGATCTTCAGCAATATGGCAATGAGGTATTTTACTTTGTGGCAAATTATCATGCCATGACCTCAATTAGCAACAAGCAGGAATTAGAGCAAAATTCCATTGATATCGTTCTTGACCTTCTTGCTCTTGGACTTAAACCGGAAGAGTCAAGTATTTTTATGCAAAGTCATATCCCGGAAGTTTGTGAGCTTGCGTGGTTATTGTCAACCGTTACCCCAATGTCGCTTTTGGAAAAATGTCACAGCTACAAAGATAAACTCGCAAAAGGTATTTTGCCGATGCACGGGCTTTTTGCTTATCCGGTTTTGATGGCTGCAGATATTCTTATTTATGGTAGCGAAATAGTGCCGGTGGGAAAAGATCAAAAACAACACCTCGAAGTAACTCGGGATATTGCAGTGAAATTTAATATGACTTACGACAAAGATGTTTTTAAATTACCAGAGCCATTTATTGTTCAAGAGTTGGCAGTCGTCCCAGGGACGGATGGTCAAAAGATGTCAAAGAGTTATCACAACACCATTGAAATATTTATGGCTGAAAAAAAATTGCGGAAGACTATTAATAAAATCGTAACCGATTCAAAAGCGGTTGAAGAAGTCAAGGCGCCAGAAACCTGCAATGTTTACGCTCTCTTAAAGCTTTTTTTAGATGAGGCTGAATTGCAAATCTGGGATGCTCGTTATCGTAATGGTGGCATGGGATATGGAGAGGCAAAGAAGGCATTGTTTGAGGCAATGATGGATAAATTCGGCTATGCACGAAAAAAACGCGAAGAGCTCAAAAACAATATGGATTACATAAATGATGTATTGAAGGCCGGAGCAGAAAATGCAAAACAGGCGGCAAGTGTAGTTCTCGATAATGCAAGAAGTGCGGCAGGAATTCTTTAAAATCAAGAAGGCTTATTTAAATTATGATTAATATTCAAGTAGATGAAAGCTATCGCGGTCCAATGGACTTGTTGCTTTATCTCATCAAGCGAGATGAAGTTGACATTCACGATATCCCCATCTCACACATAACCAAAGAGTACGTAACCGCTATTGATAATATGGCAGAAGACGATATTAATGTTGATGTGGGTAGTGAATTTCTCGAATTGGCATCAATGTTGATTGAAATTAAAGGCAAAATGTTGATGCCACCGGAAGAGGTTGAAGATGAAGAAGATTCCGTAAATATCGATCCTCGTAGCGACTTGGTGCATGCTCTTTTAGAATACAAAAAATTTAAAGAGGCAGCAGGTGAGTTAGAGGAAATGTATGTTCTACAAAGCAAAAGGTTTCCGCGAATACCACAAGAGCAAATAAAAGAAAAAGTTGATGAAGACAAGATGATTGATTCAAATATTTATGAATTATACGCAGCCTTTACCAAGCTAATCAAAGAATCAATGATTAACGCAAGTGCAACTACAATTGTTGCCACTGAGATTTCAACTGAGGAATGTATCAATAATATAACGGCAAGGCTTAGTCGTGAAGCAAGAGTCCGGTTTGCTGATTTGTTCGAGGGAGTTATTGACCGTCCGGCAATGGTTGCTTATTTTATTGCAATCCTTGAACTTGTTAGGTTGAGAAAAATTCAGGCGATGCAAACGGAAGACTTTAGCGATATTTATATTGAAACAGTATCTGCCGAAAGCTTAAAAATTATAAATAAGAATTCTGTCATTGAACAGTCTCATACCTTGCAGGAGGATATTCGGCAGGGTATTATAGCTATAAGTGGGCAGAAGTACTTAGTGCAG
>CAMZKK010000271.1 GCA_947311175.1 uncultured Planctomycetota bacterium
AAGATGATTTCCTATATCGAAAACATTGCCAGCTTAGAAAGATTAGCCTATGCGATTCAAATTATAAATAACAAAAAGGTTATCCCTAAACTGATAGAGATGGTAGACTCTTCGCCATCAAAAGCATCAAAGTCAGAAATAAAAAAACCGGGAGACAAGACTCAACCTCCTGAAAAAAAACAATCACCTAAGATTACAACCATAAAAAAGCAAGGCAGAAAGACTACCTCCAGTGCTTCAATCAGCAAACAGATTTTGGTCTATCCTGCATGGGAGGTATTAAAAATTATAACTGGAGAATCTATTGCTCCCGAAAAAACAAAATGGCAAGATTGGTGGAGTATAAAAGAGGATAACTTTACCTTTGCCAATGCTACGATTCCGGCATTAGCAAGAAGAAAAAGGTCAAGAAGAAAGACGGTAGATTTATACAGCAATTCAATGAGGTACTATCATAAATAAAGAAGACGCTCTTTTAAGGATTTAACAGTGAATGATTTGTTTTACTTGGCGGTGGGGATTATTGCATTTGTAATTATGGCATTAGCTTCAATTTTTTCTAAATTCAACCCCAGAGACGAAGAATTAAAAAAAACTAAAGATAAGCGAAAAAATGCCATAGATAATCTTGAGACAATAAGACAGCGTGTGCAAAAAAAACAAGGAAAATTTATTGATGTTTCAGCGCCTCCACCGGACGACATATTGCAACAACTCAAAGATGAAAGCAATGACAATGCAAAAAAAATGGCTGATACATTGAAAAAAATCATAGATTAAATTTTAAAATGTATTATCCTTGTGAGTAGTGCCATTTATCCTAAATTTCGACTATGGGTTTTAGGCTTATGTAAGCTAATCCATCCTTATATGTAGGAGTTATTAATGAACAAGCATCGTTCAAATTTTTCTTTCACCGCTTTCTTTTTTGCGGTAATGATTTTCCTTAGCATAAATGGCTGTACCACATCCATGTTTTCAGGAATGCCGCAACTTGAATATGAAGAAAAAAAACCGGTGAGCGTAATCTCCGGTCCATTTCTTTCCGAATTATCCGGCACCACTGCCACCGTATGCTTTACTACCAATCAAAAAGTTTCTGCAGGACTAAGTGTTTTTGGCAATGACAAAAAACAATTGATTAGATTTGGTAAGGAAACAATTCAGCACTCAATAAAGATAAAAGGATTGCAACCGGGCAATGCCTATAACTGCAAAGTGTTAATCCAAAATAAATCAGAAGATGAATTCTCATTTAAGACTTATAAATACGACGATAATGTCAAGATTGCCTTTATCCTTGATGGCAAAAACGAGAAAGCCAGACTCGAATCAACAATAAATATTCTCAATCGAAGAAACATCCACAATATCGTTTTGTTAGGCTCACAAGTCAAAAATAGCGGAGAAATAAATAGCTGGATACAGAATTTATTTTCACCCAATCAAAACAAATTATTGGGGAAAACAATAATTCACTCACCGGAATCTTTTAAAATCCCCAATGGCTTATTTTTAGATAAATCAACAAAGGGAAGCTACTCTGTCGATTACGGTTCGGTATATTTAATAATGATATCAGAATATGATATGAAGCCAAAAAATTTCTTTCGCCTTGAACCTTGGGTAAACAATGAGCTACGAAAGGCAGGCAATAAATGGAAAATTGTTTTATTACCAAACGACATCATAAGCTCTGGGAAAAACGGAATAAATGTCAGAATGCTTAAAAAATGGGCACCTATGTTTGAACAACATGAGGTTGATTTTGTTTTAACAAAAACCTCTCGTTATTATCATCGTTCACTACCCATAGGAACCAATCATAGAGGCATACAATATATAACACTACCTTCATTAACTCCAGAAAAAGCCCCTGGAAGTCCTAGCGATTTTACTGCCAAACAAAGTGATGCTCCGGGAGTTTTCATCATTAACACAACCTTACTTAATAGGATTGAAGGCCGAGTCATTGGGGTTGATAATTTTGTTAAAGATTACTTTGCAATGAATTATAAAACTAAAACGGAAAACGCATTTATTATAAATCGTGAAAAAATGACTACCGAAGCTTGGGCAAAATACTCACAGCAAAAGGAATTAAAAACGATTATTCGACAGCTTTACAAAGCAGTCAACAATCCTGCACGACCAAAAGCTCTCAGAATAGATGTCAACAATCCCTCACCCTTGCCGTTTAAGGGAGAGCTTGCTTGGGATACATTTGATTCTGTATTTTATATAACCCCGCAAAAGATAACCTTTAATCTCCAATCGGGACAAGGAATTAGCTCAATATTCAAACTACAACAAAATAAAGCAGATGGCAAAATGCCACTACTTACCGCAAAAACGGATTCAGGATTAAAGGAATCTGGACGACTGCTTTTAACTTGGCAGCAAAAAATATCAATCAAAAGAACCTCAGAAAAATATTCAATCGACGGCAAGCCAAACGAAGAGTTTTGGAAAAGGGCAACCGCAATTACAGACTTTACTACTATTGATGGCAAAAAACTTGCTCATCGTCCACCACTCGCTTGGATAATTGCCGGCACAGAGGGTTTAAGGATTAGATTTCGTTGTCCAATCAACCAATCAAACCCCACCTTCAAAGCGACAGAGCATGATGACAATGTATGGCAAGATGATTCTATTGAGGTATTTTTAGATCCGGATGCAGAGGGTCGCAAATGGTATCAATTTTCATTATCTGCAAACAATATCGCCCTTGATTCAAACAGCTTGCAAGGACGAAGGTGGAACCCTGAATGGACTCACAAGGTATCAATCAAAAAAAATCGATACAATGCTGAAATTTTAATTCCATATAAAGCCTTAGGCATATTCAAACCGCCGACAAAGGGTACAAAGTGGGGAATTAATTTCACCAGAAATTTCTATAAAAACGGATATTGTGAAATTGCTCAAGCCGCAACAACCCATGGCGCAAACAGTCGTTCAGGTTGCTACATTATAATGTCTTTCGAATAAATCTCTTGACACATTCGCTTTGATTTATGTATTGTATTCGCACAAAGGCTTAAACTCTCGAGGGGTTTCCTTTGGTTTTATAATTTAATAAAGAGTTTTTCGGAGTTTAATATGGCTGGGAAGAATCTAAAATCATTAGTGATTGTTGAAAGTCCTGCAAAAAGCAAGACCATTGGAAAGTTTTTAGGTAAAAACTTCAAAATCAAGGCATCAATGGGACATGTCAGAGATTTAGCAAGCAAGGGACGCGGCAAGGAACGTTTCGGAATAGATATAGAGAATAACTATCAACCAAAGTATATTCCACTTAAGACTAGAGAAAAAACCCTTAATGAACTCAAAAAAGCCGCCAGCGACGCAGACGCTGTATATCTCGCTCCCGACCCTGACCGTGAAGGAGAGGCAATTGCTTGGCATCTTGCCGAGGCATTGCACTTACCAAAAAACAAAACCCACCGAATTACCTTTAACTCAATCACCAAAAATGCCGTAACCAAGGCAATAGAGGAGAGCAGAGATATAGATATGGATTTAGTCAATGCTCAACAAGCAAGACGAATCCTTGATCGACTTGTTGGTTTCTCTCTTTCACCATTATTATGGAAGAAGGTGACAAAAGGACTATCAGCAGGTAGAGTTCAGTCGGTGGCAGTTAGATTGGTGGTAGAACGAGAAAAACTTATAGGAGCGTTTAATGCCGAGGAATATTGGAAGCTTACAGCCATCTTATCTGAATTAGGAAAAAAATCTGCCAAGAGTCAATTCTCTGCAAAATTGGCAAACTGGAAAGGACAACGAGTCTGGAGCGGTGAGAAAAAGAAGCCAAAAGACTGCTTGATTATTGATACCGAAAAACTAGCAAAAGAGATTGATAAAGCCTTAAATGAATGCGAATACAAAGTATCTGATTTAAAAGAAAGAAAACTTAGTAGCAACCCAACTCCATCTTATATTACCTCTACTCTTCAACAAGGGGCAAGCACCAATCTAAGCTTTGGCACAAGCAAGACCATGAGGATTGCCCAACAACTTTATGAAGGAGTAGAAATTGACGGCAACCCTGTCGGTCTCATTACCTATATGCGTACCGATTCTTTTAGAATTGCCCCGGAAGCAATCCAGGAAGCACGTAGCTATATTGAAAACAATTATGACAAAAAATATCTTCCATCTAAACCAAATATTTATAAATCAAAGGGTAAGGCTCAGGACGCTCACGAAGCAATTCGTCCGAGCAATGTATCATATACTCCAGAATCTATCAAAAAATTTCTATCCAGAGATCAATACAAATTATACGACCTTATTTGGAGAAAATTCGTTTCTAGCCAAATGACGCCGGCAAAGTATCTTTCCACCACTCTCAGCATTGAGGCTGGCGAAGGTATCTTTGAGGCAAAAGGTCGCAAGGTGATTTTTGACGGACATACCGTTCTTGGTGCCCTTGCAACTAAACGCAAAAAAACCAAAAAAGACGAAGGTGACGAAGATGAAAGTCAAAACGCAGAACAAGAATTACCACTAATCAACAATGGTGACACTCTTGATTGTTACGAACTTTCAAAATCTCAACATTTCACCAAACCGCCAAGTAGATTTTCTGAAGCATCACTCGTTCGTGCTCTCGAAAAGGAAGGAATTGGCAGACCTAGCACCTATGCCCCAATCATTAAAACCATTCAAGATCGTGGATATGTCAGACTTGACAATCGAAGATTCTTTGCCACCGAGCTTGGCATTGCCGTAACAGAACTCCTAATCAAAGGATTTTCAGACATTATGGCATATAAATTTACTGCGGAAATGGAGGATAACCTTGACAAAATAGGTGAGGGTGAGGTTGATTGGGTGAAGATGATTGATGAATTTTATCGACCATTTGAAAAGAAACTAAAAGATGTAACCAAAACCTTAGAGCCACTTACCGGCAAGCCTGCTCCAAATGGTGAAAAATGTCCAAAATGCGAAAGCGATATGCTGTTAAAGTACAGCAAAAGCGGAGCATTTCTGTCATGCAAAACATACCCGGAATGCAAAGGCACCTTGCCCTTAGAGGGTGAAATAGAAAACGCAACCGATGAAGAAGGCAATGCAATTTTATGTCTCAAATGCCAACTGCCAATGCAGAAAAAACGTAGTCGCTATGGCGATTTCCTTGCGTGTAGCAATTATCCGGAATGTAAACAAACAATGCCTTTAGATAGAAACGGTAAGGTTGTTGAACTACCTGAAATAAGTATTGATTGCGAAAAATGTGGCAAGGAAATGATTGCAAAATACGGAAGCAAAGGTCCTTTCGTGGCGTGCACCGGCTATCCTGAATGTAAAAACACACTATCATTAGATAGAGAAGGCAAGATTGTAATTCTTCCAAAAATTACCGGAACCTGCGAAAAATGTGGCGGAGAAATGGTGGTTAAGGCCAGCAGAAGAGGACCATTCCTCGCTTGTGCCGCATTTCCAAAATGTCGCAACGCAAAACCAATCCCCAAAGATGCCAAAGATGGCGATCACCTAACATTCCCCAAACCGGAAGAAAAAGAAACCACTTGACCCCCAACAAAAACCTAAACTGCACATTGTTATTTTGTATAAGACACATAGAATAAACATCTTCTACCGCTAGTAATAAGTTCCTTATTACTAGCATTGATCACTTCTATGGAAACTGTCTTCGATGTTGAATGCAAATTAGCCACAGCAGTAATTAATAATAAAACAACAACCAACGATACCAGAGAAATACTATTACCTATATTTTTCTTCCAATCCTCATATCGCACCCTTCCTAATAGTTAAAATAATAGCGTTACTTTTATAATGATACAATGCATTAATATATTACATCGTCTTTCACTAGTGTCTATATTCTTTATTAAAAATCACAAAAACCCCTTTAGCGACAGCTAAAGCCCCTT
>CAMZKK010000272.1 GCA_947311175.1 uncultured Planctomycetota bacterium
CTAATGCATCAATCTCAAGCTCTGATGGACCATTCCACGCATTAATAAATGGATACAAAGTTGCCCAAACTAACGCGGCTGCAAAAGCAAAAATAGCTGCCCTTACCGGCCAACTTAATTCTTTTAGTTTAAATGCCGAATAAGTAACAAATCCAACCAAACTAAGCCAAAATAATGATAATAATATCTTTAGACAGCTTGCAGACAGTGGACCTAATGTATTTACCGACATCATAATCTGATTAAGAAAACCGCTATCAGACGGTCCGTAAAGTTGTTTCCATAAAAACACCATTATAATACCGGCAATAATTGTTGGTAAATAAAAGATAGTTCTGAAGATATATTTTAAAGTCTCTGTTGGCACCTCATCAAGCATTATTGCAAGTAAGATTGGAGGCCAAAATCCAAGACCTATGACAAGTAAAGCATAATAAAATGTTTTGCCGAGTGAATCCCAAAATCGCGAATCATAAAGCACTGCGGCAAAGTTATCTAGACCAGCCCAACTATTGTCAATTACAAATTCATAATTCATAAATGCGATTGGTGTACCAAGAATTAGAGGCAAATAGTTTATGAAGAAAAGTAAAAGCATCCCCGGCAACATCATTAAATATGCCTTATAGTACTTGCTATATCTAGCGTTATCTAACCCCATAAGTTTTTCTTGTTTTTTAAAGTGTCGCCACGCCCAAGTTATACTAGCAACAAAAACCCCAAAGATAATAATGAGAATTATACTACCCCAAAATTTTCTATCTGCTTTTTGCTTGTCGGTAAGTTGATTAAGCATAAATTGATCAACACGAGTAGCAGCAATGTCTAACTGCTCTTTTATCTTTTCGAGTGCTTTTTCTTTTGGATACGCAAGCAATTCTGGGCGTTCTAATGCCCAGTTAATCGGAATAGATACCTTTTTATAAATCTGTTGAGTATTTTTTCCATAAGGCTCCGGCACTGAGTTTTTAAATGATATCTCTACTGTTTCACGCATTGCTTTTGGGATAGTTTTGACAATATCGCTATACCCAAATTTTTTAAGATCTGTAGGATTTAAAAATTTTCCATAACCATTATTTACCATGATATCAACAAATTTCTTCTTCATAGCTTTGCTCTTCTTAAACCACAGATACCTCATTGTTCCAAGTTGAGCTAATGGTTTTGAGCCGGCAAATACTCCCATAGAGCTAGCATTTAATTCACCATTATTCGTACCTTTTGGTGATTTTGGCAACGGAGCGAAAGAGGTCAAGGCAGGATCATAATCTATTTTTGACAAATCAAGATAATCTGTATTCATCCCAATCTGTCCCATCTGCCAAAGTCGCCATGCCTCGCCACCACCCATTGGGTCATATACACAGCCAGTATATTCCTTTACCTCTAACTGATTGTAAATTTTATTGTTTTCATCATCACCGACCTTTGTCGTGTAAATCTTTCCATCATCTGCAATTTTAAATTTTTCGCTACAAAGTTGAAGAACAAAGTAAATAGCTTCAGCAGCAGCTTTGGTATTAAAGGTTGCATGCCATTTGCCATCTTCCTTTTTACCAATATATCTAACCCCGTTAGATATCATAAAGCTAAAGATAGAATAACTTACCCCTGCTCCACGATAGACAATCGCTCCGTAACAATCTTTTTCTCCCTTTACCGCCTTAATTCTACGACAGTATTCAATAAATTCATCCCATGTTTTAGGAGGTGATTGTGGATCTAGCCCCGCTCTTCTAAATAAATCTTTGCGATAGATAATGGTTTTGGTAAGTATATCTTGAGGTAAAAACCAAACATGTTTTTCACGTGATTTCGGTCCGGTACCGGTAGGATTACTTCGATAAACTACCGGCCAGATAGAGTCAATCATTTCTGCCTTTAAATCATGCAGTGCTTTCTCAATCTCTTCCGCAGTTGGATCTTCTTTCCATTTTCCACTTGCATCAACCTCTCTAACTGCAGGATTTTTGCTTTGGATTCTTGCTAACAATATTTCCATTGGTGCAAGAAAACCATGATCGATATAAGTAGATGACTGCCTAAAGTTGACATATAAGCCATGTGGAGCAAGTCCATTCGCAATAGCCATCAAAGGACCTTCATCCATTTGCCCACTTGGCGTTGCAAACTTAAATGGTTTAAGAACATATTGCGGATATTCTTTTGCAAATTCTTGCACCATAATACGACCAACTTTACTTGTCACCGTAGTTTCCCCAGCTTTAGGAAGCCCAAAGAGCCGTAGGGTTATTTTATCTTTACTTTCTGCAGCATTGATAGACGATTGCCCGACAAAGAAACTCAAGACAATTGTCAAGCAGAGTATCGGAAGTGTAATTGACTTTTTCATGAATTAATCCTTTATTAATTATTTTCAAATGATATTAGTTTACCTGATTGCTTGTTGCAAACATCAAATAAGGACATAATTTACGCTTCGATTTTTACAACTAAATCGGTATCTTTATCGAAGAATTTAATCTTAGCCAAATTTACTGAGAAATTTACATCTTCATCAAGTTTCAACATAGTATGCGGATCAATACGTGCAATGTATTTGTTTTTTTCTGTTTTAACGTAAATATAATTTTCAGCTCCAAGTGGCTCTAGTAGCTGTACTTTACCATTCATTTTTGGTGCACCTTCAATGGCTTCTGCGGTTGGAGAGCCAATATCTTCAGGTCTGGCACCAAAACAAATTTCTTTGTTTTCATATTTTGCCATAGTTTTTTGCATATTTTCAGGCACAGGAATATCAAAGCTACCTTCTTGAAAGACTAATTTCCCATCTTTCTTAACGATAGTACCATCAAGGAAATTCATCGGAGGAGTTCCGATAAATCCGGCAACAAATTTATTTTCCGGAAAATCATAAAGAGTAACCGGATCAGCAACTTGTTGAATATAACCATCGTTCATTACAACGATTCTATCGCCAAGCGTCATTGCTTCTACCTGATCATGAGTAACATAAATCATTGTTGAATCAAGTCTTTTGTGAAGGGCACTAATCTCAACCCTCATCTGCACTCTCATTTTGGCATCCAAGTTAGAAAGAGGTTCATCAAGCAAAAACACCTTAGGTTGCCTAACAATGGTTCTACCCAAGGCAACCCTTTGTCGTTGACCGCCGGATAAAGCACTGGTCTCACGATGTAACAATTCTTTAATGCCAAGCAACTCAGCAGCGTTATTTACCCGTTCTTTGATATCTTCTTTGCTGAAATTTCTTAATTTTAGACCGAAGGCAACATTGTCATAAACCGACATATGTGGATATAATGCGTAATTTTGAAAAACCATTGCGATGTCACGATCTTTAGGAGCAACATTATTAACAACTCTATCGCCAATCTTAACCTCACCGCAACTAATTTCTTCAAGCCCGGCAATCATTCTAAGTGTTGTTGATTTTCCACATCCGGAAGGACCTACAAGTGCAATAAACTCTCCGTCATTAATTTTAAGATTAAAATCATGAACCGCAGTTACATTACCAGGATAAATCTTTTTCACATTTTCAAGTGTTACTGTTGCCATAAACCTAACTCCTTAACGCATTTAATAATTTAACTTAAATAATACTAATTAAAGTGTGCATAATATTTTGAAATTATTTTTTTTACAAGAAGTAATTTTAAAAATATAAAAAATATGGGATATAAAAAATAACTTAAAACTGGACTTTTGATACGGATAAGGTATTGTGCTTTTCTAATTTTAACAACATATAAATGTGATGATTAAAAAGTAAATACAATCAAGAAGGAGTGAGCATGAGCAAGCTAGTAAAAAACATAATGGATAAAATGAGTATTGAACAAAAAGTAGGTTCACTTTTTACATTTGGATTTTGTGGAAATATTATTTCACCAATAGTTAAAGAAGCAATACTAAAGTATCATTGTGGTGGATTTAGAATAACTCCATCAATGAAGAATTTTGGTAGTTATGTATCTCCCGACACAGGTGAGGCTTTGGTTGTTATTGAGCAAGGGGTTGGCTATAAATCTCAGCGTGGAATATATATGACAACCAATGAATACAAAAAAATCATAGAAGAACTACAATCAATTGCCAGACAGCGAGAGCTTGACATTCCTCTTCATATTTCATTTGATAGCGAAGGTGGTGGTGGAGAATTATGCACCATTGCAAAATATATTAGATGGCAATCACAAATGGGGATTCGAGCTGCTGACAATCCTGAATATGCCTATAAAATAGCCTTGCTTGCTGGACGGCAAATGAAGGCAATGGGGCTTACCTCAGTCCATTCACCGGTTTTAGATGTTAATGTATGTCCGGAAAACCCAGGATGTGGAGTTCGTGCATTTTCAGATCGGGCAGAAGACGTAGCAATCTACGGTGAGCAGATGGCAAAAGGGTATATCGATGCAGGGATTATTCCTGCCGGTAAGCATTTTCCAAATCTTGGTGACAATAAAGAGGATTCACATTACGGTCTTATTACAGTTACTACGGATCGTGAAACTATGATGAAACGAGATTTGCTTCCGTATCGAGAACTTATCAAAAAGGACTTACTTCCTGCGATAATGCCTGCCCATAATATTTATGAAGCATTCGATAGCGAAGATGTTGCTACTGTATCGAAAAAAATCTTGACCGACCTTCTCCGAGATGAGCTTGGATTTAAGGGTGTCATCACAACAGACAGCATAACAATGGCAGGAGTTGCTGTAAAATATGGAATAGAAGACGCTTGCACCCTTGCCTTATCAGCCGGCGCTGATTTGATTTTAATGAAGGGTGACAACCATCTAAACGGTGATTGCTTTAATCGAGTATTACAAGCAATTGATAGCGGTAAACTTTCAGAAAAAGAAATTGACGAAAAGGTAGAAAGAGTTCTTTCGATGAAAGAAAAATTTGGAATGTTTACCGAAAAAACAACTGATGAGAATCCAGATGAAATGTATTACAATAAAGAGGTGATTGAATTAAATGAGGAATTGGCAAGAAAAACAACCCTTATTGCTAAAGACACAAACGGTATTTTACCGATAAAACCAGAAGACAAAATACTACTCATTGAACAAGAACGCAGAACAACCGAAGATACAGACAGCCATTCGGCAATGCTTTACAAAAAGTGCCTTGAGCAATCAACCAATATTGAGTTTTTAGAGGTTGCTTTTTCCTACGACGATGAAGACATTGAAAGGATTAGAAACAAGGTTGCGGAATATGATTTAATAGTGATGACCAATTTTTATTCTCGTGGCACTGCTCAAAATTGTGATGTTGTCAATGAGATACTTAGCGATAAAAGCAAAAAACTTGTTCTTATTACCAATACACCTTATCCAACAAGTATCCCTAAATCAGCAGACTGCATTGTGGTTTCATTCGGACAAGAAACTTCAAATTTGGAATTTATTGCCAAGATGCTTTATGGAAAAGAAAAATGTGAAGGCGTGTGGCCGATTGAGTATCAGCTACAAAGTTAATCATAATTCAAAAAAATAATAAATAAATAAGACTGGAGATACAGATGATAAAGGTTGCAATCGTTGGCATTGGCAGGGTTGGTAAGGCCCATATCGCACAGGCAGAATCAACAAACAAATTTAAATTCGTTGATTTTTGCGAATGTGATGAAGAGTTAAAAAACAAGATTGAAGAAGAATACAAAATAAAAGGCTATGTATCTTACGACCAAATGCTTGCTAACACCAAAGCAGACATTATTTTGATTGCAACCCCATCTCACCTTCACTATCAGCAAACCTTAGATGCGCTAGGCAAAGGATTTAATGTTATGGTTGAAAAGCCAATGGCATCTAGCATGGCTGAAGCCGAAGCAATGAAAAACGCCGTAAAGGATGGTAATTTCCTAACAATAAACCAATGTCGTCGATTTTTTAAAGATGTTCAATTCATTAAAAAGTCAATCGATAGCGGTGAGCTGGGTGATATTTTCCAAATCTACATATCGCTTAATAATTTTGAAGAACGCACCGACTGGCAGATTCACAAAAAATACAACGGTGGCCTGCTTAATAATCACGGAGTGCATATGATTGATACCTTGCTTTACCTTATTGATAGCAAACCAATTTCTGTCCTTGGAAAAAGCAATATAATCTTAGACAAAGGTGATGCCGAAGATTGTTTTAAAGCAATAATAACAATGGAAAACGGTTGTATTGCAGAGGCTGAATTTACCAAGAGTTTGTATCCAAAACCGATGTGGCATATTTGCGGAACAAAGGGAACAATCTATTCTCCGAGACAAGAACCACAAGCCAAGATTTATAAAACAATAATAAATGAAAACGGTGAAAAAGAAGAGACAATCTTAAAGATTGACTACGCTACTGTTCCTGACAGTCAATCACACTATTATCACTACACCGCATTAGGGCACAGCTTAGAAACAACAGGAAAGCCAGTTGTTGATGTTGATGAAGTACTAACCGTAATGAAGGTTATCGATGGCCTGAAGAAAAGTAATGGAGTATCGGTTACAATTAACAATGAAGAATGAGCAATTAAAAATGAAGGAAGCTCTGCGAGCGGATTTTGATGAAACGGATTTTAACGGGCAATATCGCAGTTAACTAAATACAGGCAAACATGTTACGACTATTTATAATTAAATTTGTAGCCACTAATAATAATTATAAAATAAATAAAGTCCTTTACAA
>CAMZKK010000273.1 GCA_947311175.1 uncultured Planctomycetota bacterium
TGTTAATTATTAACTGTTAATTGTTAATTAAACTATGGGGGCGTAATGGTTTCGACTGGATAGGAGATGTTAAGATTGCGTGCCGAGGTTAATCGGTTGGCCTCGTAAAAAGCCGATTAAGCATTTAATTGCTGAAAATGATTACGCACTAGCTGCCTAAATAAAGGCGCTCTTACCTACTGTGACGTCGATAATGGATAGGTAAGCACTTTTCGACTGGACTTGCAGAAGCTTTGCCCGAGGCGTCTAATAGTTGAGATTAAATTCAGGCTAGCTTGGAAACGGAGGTTGATGTCCCGTTTTGAGCGAAACTTCAGGCATCAACTGCGCACGGAGATATCTTCTCGGAGACTATTGCAGGACGCGGGTTCGACTCCCGCCGCCTCCACCATTATAACAACAACCTTAGGCAGTAGTTCATTTTGAGGTGTTTAGAATATCGTAGGACGGTCTCACCCGCTTAACGCGGGTTGCTGCGGACATCCTGTCCTTGTCCTACGGACTACGCTTCGCTACACGTTCCTTCGCCTTCCATGGCTACGGAATCGACTCTCGCTCATTAGTTATTTGAAATTATTTGGACTGGAGGTGTTTTATTATATTTACTTCTTGCCGAGAAATTCCTGTTTGTCGGGCTACTTCTGCAACCTCTAAGCCTTGGCTGAGAAGACTAATTACTCGATTATTTAAGTAATTTGCTGCGTCATCAATATCACCCTCATCTTTATTCTTGATGTCTGGTATATCGTCACCGATATTAATTGGTGGCCCTGATGGCATTGTTGGGAGATTGTCAATCAATCCGGTGGTGGTCGGAGTATTATTGTTTTTTGTAAGCAACTTTTCTCGAAGAAGTTGGGAGTCATCAACATTGTTGTTGATAGTTGAATCTACCATTTTCTCTTCTTCTTTTATTTCGTCATTAATAGGCTGTGAGGGGACATGCGGTATATTGTGTAATTCTTCTAAGCGAACAATAGCCCGCTCGGCATCTTTTACCAAGGTGTTTAATATTCTTATTTTCGTATCCATTCTTGCACTTATTTCACGACTGGTTTCTACTAATTCAACTAGGATTCTGTCTGCAGAATTTTTAACCTTTGCCCCTTCTTCTCGTGCTTTCCACTGTTCTCTAACTGGAACAAAAGAAGATTGCGCTGTATGTTTGTTACGACGAATAAGAAATGGAACTAAGATTGCCATTATTATCACAACTCCACCAATTACAATATAACCCAATCCTCCTCCAGAAATTTCCATTAACCACATTGTAGTTTCTCCTCCAAGCATAGTTTTGAATATGTTGCCCATATACTCTCAGGGACTCGCTTAATACATACCTTAAAGGCATGTATGCTTTTTTCTTTATTGTTGCACCGTCTAAGAAGCAAGCCAAGTGAAAACAAAGCAATCCCATTTTTTCCATTAAATGCCAGTGACTTTGCAATCTGAGCAATTGCTTTTTCAATTTTATTTTCTTGCCAATACAAGACTCCAAGTCGATAATGAAGATTATCATCTTTACCATGTAAGGATGTTGATAGTTGTTTTTCAAGCATTGCCGTCAATCTCTTGCGAGCGTCTAAGTCAAGGTTTTTAATTTTTGGCGGGGCAAGAACATTGCAAAAATCAGGACCGATATTGTCCATAAATAATTTCGTTTTGCTACTATCAATATCTTTGCACACGCCTGAGCCGATATGACAAATCCAATCCCTATAATCTTTTTGGAAGGTAAGCTGAAAATTTTCTTCAGGATATTCTACCTTGTAGTTTTCCTTTAATTTTCCTTCGTGCTGAAAGGAGTCAATAAGCATTCGATAGTTTGCAGAAGCGTTGGCAATTGAACTTTTTGCAGAATCTACCGGCACTAGTGGTACAAATAAACTATCTCTGTCCCATTCAAAAAAGCCACGCCCATTGAACGGGGCAATTAAAACTACTGGTGAAACGTTAAATCCTCTATCCGATTCTCTGCATCTTTGAAATTCGTTTTGAGTGATTTTTTTATTTATTCTTTCGGTATTTTTTAGCAACACAGAGCAACATTTGGTAATCCCACCGGCGAGAGCTCCAACAGGGAGTAGGCTTTTGACAAATTTTACCTCACCTTTAAGATATTTAATGATTTTGTTAGGGTCAAATAAATCATTTTCTAATATATTGGTATTTCCCCAAGAGCCACTTTCAAAATCTTTAAAACTCTCTTTCCATATTTTGGTATAAATAACGTCTAACATATCAGCCAACTTAAAATCAGTTTCATTGTCGAGCTGATCCCTTAATTTTAGGATTATCTGATTTCTAAGATTTTTTAGGCTATACCGCCTTATATACAATGGGCGCTCGCTTTCCTCTAATAAACGAATGGATAAAAAAATTAGTTGGTCATCAAGATGTCCTTCTAGAAAGTGGTTGGTTGTCTGCTCATTTACTCCCGGTAGATTTTTTAAAAAAGGTTTTAACTTTCCAAGAATTTTTTTCCTGCTTTTTTTAAGCCTCGTTAACTCTGAATTTTTTTCTTTATTTTCAATAGCGGTTTGTTTTTCAATTTGTTCAGAAAGTATGAATTTTTTATATCTATCTTCGAGCCATTCTGTGAAGTAATAGTGATTTGGCGAGCCACCGATTAAACGCTCTTCAACAAGCCGTTCTTTAATGCCTTCGTCAGCCCCCTCAACAATAGATTTATCAATAAAACCCATGTCAATAAATAATTTATCTTCATCTGAAAAAGTAAGGACTTCTCGACTAGAGTCAATTGCATCTTGAACTATTTCCTCCACTCTTTTCCAATAAAAAGAATTGAGTTTGCCAATAGATTTTTTTAATGCTCGTGCGGTTTTTCTATCATCACCACTGTTATTGTATAGCTGCAAATATTCATCAATAAGTGATTGTTGCTCCAAGTTATTTGCTGAGGAAACTATCTCTATTTTATTTTCAACATCTTGGTGATGAATGATATTTGTAGTCACGATTATCTTCTTTTTTAATTTTTACAATAAAAACAAAGCCTACTACGACCATAAGTTCTGTCGTCAGATAGAGGTAAATCACCCCACATGGTTGGATGACTTTTTTGTTTTTCAACTCTTAGTATTATTTTACCTTTTTCTTTAAGAATTTTAACTGAATTTTCCATGATTTTTTTCGCAGAATCAGTTGTTGCCCAATTTGCAGAATCTGGGAACGGTGGGTCGAGGAA
>CAMZKK010000274.1 GCA_947311175.1 uncultured Planctomycetota bacterium
CACTGCGTTTCGACGACTTGAATATAAAACTCAAGTGTTTGTAAATTATGAAGGCGATCATTATCGAACCAGACTTACTCATTCTTTAGAGGTTTCGCAAATTGGCAGAGTCATGGCAAGAGCCTTAAACATAAATGAAGACCTAACCGAAGCAATTGCGCTTGCTCACGATATGGGGCATACTCCTTTTGGGCATAGTGGCGAGAGTGTCTTAAATAAGCTGATGAAGGAACATGGTGGTTTTGAACATAATGCTCAAGGTTTGAGGGTTGTTGATATTTTAGAGCATCGTTATCAAGATTTTCCGGGATTAAATCTAAGTTATGAAATACGAGAGGGTTTTGCCACCCACAGTAGCAGGCATGATTTCCCAACGAAGCATCCTGATTTCAAAGGTGTAACTCAGCCACCGCTTGAAGCACAATTAGTCAATATCTCTGATGAAATTGCGTATGACAATCATGATCTTGATGATGGTTTGAATAGTGGAATCTTGGCATACCGTGATGTCGAAAAATTAGAGATTTGGAAGCGTGCGGTTGAAAATCTAACAGATAACGAAAAATCTACTGAAAGCCTGTATCGAGCGAAGGCTATTCGGAATTTGATTAATCTTGAAGTTTCGGATGTTATTAGCCAAACTATAAAAAACATTGAGGGGGCGAAAATAAAAACAGTTGATGATATTCGAGCATTAGATTGTCCGCTGGTTTGCAATAGTCAAGAAGTAAAAAAAATGAAAGAAGAGCTTGAAGATTTTCTAAAAGAAAGATTTTATCGTTACTATACAGTCGCTCGAATGGCATCAAAGGCAAAGCGTTTTATTTCAGATTTATTTGTGGCTTATACCGATGAGCCAATAATGTTGCCGATTGAACATCAGGCTTTGATTGATGAGTTTGGTTTGCAAAGAACGGTGTGCGATTACATCGCAGGGATGACTGATAGATTTGCTGAAAAAGAGTATCGTAAATTATTTTACCCACAAATTACAATCACGTGATTATTTTATTTGGAGTTTAAATTGGATAGAGGACCTCAAGATTTAAGTCGCTTAGAAAGGATAAAACCCAGTCAGCGAAAAGATATGTTTTTTGAGCTAAGTTTTTTTGAGTCAGTAGTTGGTTCTAGACCTAACTATCTCGATGCCTTAAAATGTTTAGCTGAAATATATACAGCTTTGGGGTTTTATGTGGCTGGACTAAAGATTGACAATCGCATTTGTGAGTTAGAAATTGACAATTGTGTTTCTTTTTACAATTTGGCTAGTAGTCACGCTTTGCTTGGAAATAAAGACATTGCGATTAACACCCTTGAAAAAGCAATCAAAATGGGATACAATGAGATTGATCAGATATTAGCAGACTCTGACTTGTCATCGCTTTTTTCTGATTCAAGGTTCAATAAACTTATCTCTAAGGATGACATTAAGTAGGTACCAATGAATGACAATGAAATTTGCGAAAAACAAAAAAATCTATCTTTAAGTGAGTTGCGTAAAATTTTTCAGAAAATTGACGAGCTAACAAATGAAGGAAATTCCGAGAGGGATACCCTGCAGGGGGTTGCATATTGTTATCCTGATTATGATTACCGTTTTTTGCGATGGTTGGTTCGTCATACCATTCATCCGGAGACTGATGATGACATAATGGAAGATGGGATTAAAAACGTTACTGAACAAGTAGCAAAAGAAGGTAGCACGCTATCGGTAATTACCTTTAATCGTGTCCCAACAACAATAAAAGAGACCTATCTCGTCCAATTTAAGCATACCTTTTGGCATATCATCGCCTTCAATTCAGAAAAAAAAGTAGCAACCCTCAAGTTGCTCAGCGATTATACATAAATTAAATATTATAATAACACGGGACATGCAAATTTTCTTTGCGTGTCCCGTATCCTTATTCCCCGAGACATGCAAATTTTCTTTGCGCATCCCGTACTAATTCCATGTAACTACGTAATTCAGGTTAAACTCCACTGAATGCAGAATAACCACCATCAACAGGGACGGTTATACCGGTAACGAAGTCTGCTCCGTTTCCTAATAGCCATACCAAGGTGCTCATTAGCTCCTCTGGTGTGCCGAATTTTGCCATTGGGGTGTTGTTGACAATTAATTGACCACGAGGGGTTAGGTCACCAGTTTTTTCATCGGTTAGGAGAAAACGATTTTGGTCGGTCAAAAAGAACCCTGGGGCAATTGCATTTACTCTAACATTTGCCGGTGCAAAATGAACAGCTAACCATTGAGTAAAGTTGCTAACCGCTGCCTTTGCTGCACTGTACGCAGGGATTTTAGTAAGTGGACAAAAAGCATTCATACTGGAAATGTTTAGAATGCTTCCGCTCTTTGTCTCTGTCATTTCTTTTGCAAAGACTTGAGTAGGGAGTAGCGTTCCTAGGAAGTTAAGGTTAAATACAAATTGGAATGCTTCGGAATCAAGCTGAAAGAATGTTGGGTCAAGTTGATCAGCGATGGTGGTCCCACCGGTAGTTGCACTTTTATGGTTTCCACCAGCACCATTTACCAAGATATCAATCTTGCCAAATTCGCCTTTGACTGTTTCGTTAGCAGTTTTTATTGAGTCGATTTCAAGAACATTACAAGCAACGCCAATTGCGGTGCCACCATTTTTGTTGATGTCGTCAGCAACCGCTTGTGCCGCTTCTTGGCGTAAATCAAGAACTGCAATTTTTGCCCCAATTGCTCCTAATGCCTTGCTCATCTCACCACATAAAACTCCACCGCCACCAGTTACCACAGCGACTTTATCTTTAAGCCCAAACATTGATTCTAAACTATAACTAATACTCATATTACTCTCCTTTGATATGTTGTTTATAATAAAAATACTTTAACTAATAAAAAAATAAATTCAATAATTTAACTAAATTCCTTCTGCAAGAATTCCTTTGAGATCTATCATTCCAACAGCTTTATTGTTTTCATCGATTACCGGTAATTCGCCAATTCTTTTTTCTCGCATTAATTCAACCGCTTCTACTGCCGGAGTAGAAATTGATACTTTTGTCGGGTTGCTATTCATTACATCTTCAATTGGTTTTTCTAAAAAATCTACATCATTGATTAAGCCACGCCGAAGATCGCCATCGGTAAAAATTCCCAAAAGTTTGCCTTCATTGTCGATAATAATTCCTGCTCCAGCTCGTGCTGTGCTTATCTCTTTAATTGCATCTTGGACAGATGTTTTCTTTGAAATCATTGCTACGGCATCTGCTCCCCTCATAACTTCAGCAACAGTGAAGGTCTTTTTACCCAATGAGCCGGCAGGATGAAATTTTGCATAATCTGCAATTGTAAAATTTTGTCGTTTCATTAATGCCATTGCAATTGCGTCACCAAGAGCTAGCATTGCGGTGGTGGTGGCAGTTGGGGCAATCCCCAAAGGGCAGGCCTCTTTTAGTGAACCAATCTCAAGCACAATATCTGCTTGCACCCCAAGAGTGCTTCTTAGAGATGAGGTTACGGCAATGATTTTTAGTTTGTGTTTTCTCAAGAATGGCAATAGGCGAGAAATCTCATCTGATTCACCACTATTACTAAGGATTAAAACAATATCGTCCTTTTTTATCACTCCCATATCGCCATGCAAGGCGTCTGCAGGGTGTAGGAAAATTGATTCTGTCCCGGTGCTTGATAAAGTTGCAGATATTTTTCTGGCAATCAATCCTGCTTTCCCAATTCCGCAGGCAATTACCCGATTATTTTTTTTGCCATTATTATCAATTAAGTCAAGAGCCTTGATGAAGTTGTCGTTTAAAGAATCTGCCACTGATTTGATAGCTATAATTTCTGCATTAAGCACTTCTTTTGCATAGTTAATCATTATTTAACCCCTTCCGAATTGGCATCTGCATATTCTTTTTCAATCTGTTCAATCTCTTTTTTTCCGGATAGATAGGAGGGCAGTCCGAATAACAAACCAAACGATATTATTAAAAATCTCCAAGATAAAAATAGGGTAGCTCCGCCTGTTATAGCTTTACCGGTATCATCTCTACATAATCTCAATAGTGCATCAAAAACACCCTCTCCAACGCCAAGTCCACCCATCGGAACCGGCAATACATTAGCGATAAAGGTGGCTGGGGCAGCGAAGAAAATTTGTGGGGCAGTAGCGTTATTACCAATGGCATTAGCAAGCACAATGATTGCTAAAATCGCTGAAAACTGTATTAAAATGCTAAGTATAATCGCCGTAATCAAAGAGCCGGCACTGTGTCGATATGCCATAAATGAATCAATGAACTCCATCAACTTTTTTCCCAGAGGGACTTTCAGCCTAACAAAGCTATGAAGACTTCCGGTAGGCATTATACTTGGGACTATAACTGCGGTTATTGCTGCACAAATTAGACTACTAAGCACCGCTGAATGGATATACATTGTTAATCCTGTTACTGAATTACTCAAAACCACATTTCGTAGAAATAGACTTTGCATTAGGATTAAAATTGCGATTATTATTAATGAAACTTTTCTTGAACTAATAACCGACAGTATTGCCGTCATCAAGCAGAGGACAACCAAGACAAGAATGCTAAACAAGACAATTGCCATAAGGTGAAGGCTTGGCGTTTTTATGATTTCTTGCCAATTTGCAATAATTGCAATCCCTCCAACAATAAGCAAGCCAATCAAACCTGAGATTCTATCCGCAAAGATACTGGCAATCGCTTCTGTTTTTTGCTTTGACTGTTTAATGATATAGCCTATTTTAACTAAATCACCACCAAAAGCACCAAGCATAAAGGTATTAAAAAATGTGCCGATAAAACCCAATTTCATTGTTGAGAAAAATGACATCTTATTGCCAAGACCTCTCAAGAGCAAAAACCATCTAAATATTGCCAATATCGAAGGCAGGGCAATGAGCAAGAATGCCCCGAAAATATAGGATATCTTTCCTGATTGAAATTTTATTTGTGATGGATCTAATTTGCCGGTATTTACAAGATAGGTAATTGCCACAATGACAATTCCAAATTTAATGGCATTAAAAAAAAAATGTTTAGCTTTGTTCAACTTTTTGATTATACCTTCATCAGAGATACGGTTACTGAAAATATTCTATCTGTTTGGGTTGTTACCGGCATTTCTTCCATTTCAAAATCAAGAGATGCGGTTTGCATTCCCTTGTATTGGGTGATAAAATAATTACTACCAACAACTACCGAAGGGCAACTTATTCTATCTGTTTTCCATTCTGTAGTTGAAAGAGCAGCCTTTGATTGACCTGCAATAATATTGGCGATTTCGCTGATTCCATCTAGCACCTCAGGTGATATAACGCTATGTTTTTCGCCAAGCATTTTTTCTACCATATAACA
>CAMZKK010000275.1 GCA_947311175.1 uncultured Planctomycetota bacterium
ATTAACAGTTAACAATTAAAAATTAAAAATTAAAAATAAAGGTGCTTTAGCTATTGCTAAAGGTGGGTTTGATGAGTTGCATCTCGGGTAAATGAAAATCTATGAGTTTATTTTATTATCCTTGTTAATTTTATTGTTGGTTGATGAAATGTTTAAGGATGTTTAGTCCGAATTTTCCGCTTTTTTCTGGGTGGAATTGGGTGGCTATTAGATTGTCTTTGGCTATTGAGGAGACGAATGTTTTTCCTCCGTATTCGGTTTCGGTTAGAATAATATCTTTGTCGGTTGGTTCGATATAATAGCTATGAACAAAATAAAATTCGTTTCCATCTTCAATGTCTTCAAATATCTGATGATTCTTTTTTGTCTTTATCGAGTTCCAACCCATATGAGGGATTTTTTGTGGATTGTCGAGTGGAAAAGAAAATCGCTTTACCTTGCCGCTTAATATTCCTAAACAGTCTACTCCATCATTTTCTTCAGTATGAGAAAACAATAATTGAATACCTATACAGATAGCAAGGATTGGTTTGCCTGATGCTACAAAATCAATAATTGAATTATCCAGACCAAGTTCTTTTAGGTTTTTCATACAAGATGCTGCCGCACCAACTCCGGGAAAGATTACTCTATCGGCTTTTCTTATGATATCAGGATCTTTGGTTATGATAGGATTACCACCAACATGTTGGATCGCTAGTTTTACCGAGGTAAGATTACCTGCGTTATAATCGACAATTGCAAGCATTATTCCCACTCAATCGTAGCTGGAGGTTTTTGTGATATATCATATACAACTCGATTGACACCCTTGACTTCATTGATGATTCGACTTGATATTTTTTCCAAGACTTCATACGGTAGCCTTACCCAGTCGGCAGTCATTCCGTCAACCGATTCTACTAATCGCACAACAATAGGGTTATCATATGTCCGTTCATCGCCCATTACTCCAACCGATTGCACAGGTAAAAGAACACAGAGGGCTTGCCATACTTTACTGTACCAACCTGATTTGTGTAGCTCTTCAATCATTATTTTATCTGCTGAGCGTAGGGTATCTAATCGTTCTTTGGTGATTTCTCCTAATAATCTCACCGCAAGCCCTGGACCAGGGAAGGGGTGACGCCAAATCATATCGTGAGGTAGCCCTAATTCTAATCCCAGCTCTCTTACTTCATCTTTGAATAAATCACGCAATGGTTCTACCAAATCAAGCCCTAATTCTGCGGGAAGTCCGCCAACATTATGATGGCTTTTGATTACTGCTGTTGGACCACCATGGGCGCTGACTGATTCAATCACATCTGGATATAATGTTCCTTGGGCAAGAAATTTGACATTTTCAATATGTTGAGAAGCATTTTTGAATACTTCAATAAATTCATGCCCAATGATTTTTCTTTTCTTTTCTGGATCGGTTACTCCTGCTAAAAGTTTTAGAAAAGAATCAGATGCATCTACACAAGTAAGGTTTAGGTCGAGATTGTCTCGATATGTTTTTTCAACATTAATTGCTTCATCTTGACGCAAAAGTCCGTTGTCAACAAAGATGCAATGCAATTGTTTTCCGATTGCTTTATCTAAAAGCATTGCCACAACACTTGAGTCAACTCCGCCTGATAGCCCAAGAACTACATTGTTGTTGCCAACTTGTTTTCTTATTTGAGCGATAGATTCTTGAATAAAGTTATCCATCTTCCAATTGCCTTTGGCTTTACAGATATTGTAAACAAAGTTTTTGATTATATCTTTCCCTGCTGGGGTATGATGAACTTCAGGATGAAACTGGATTCCATAAAGTGGTTTAGATTTATGTTTGATTGCTGCGTATGGGCAGGTATCGGTTTTTGCAAGTGTCTCAAATTCTTTGGGAAGATTATTTATTTGATCGCCATGACTCATCCATACATTTAGTTCTGAATCAAGCCCTTCAAAAATATTTCCGTTATTGGTAAGTAAAATTTTGGTTATTCCATATTCTCTGTTTTCTGTAGAAACAACCTCACCGCCAAGGTTTTCGCACATAAATTGTGTTCCATAGCAAATACCTAGAACAGGTATTTCCATATTGAAAATTTCCGAGGCACAAGCTGGTGCATTATTTCCGTAAACATTGGCTGGACCACCACTCAAGATTATACCGATTGGATTTAATTCTTTTATTGTATTAAATGGTGTATTGCATGGTAGAACTTGAGCAAAGACACCATGTTCTCTGACACGCCTAACAATTAGTTGAGCATACTGGCTACCAAAATCTAATACAATTATCTTTTCATCTTTTAGGTTTTTCATTATCTTTCTTTTCTTGAATATTAATCCATACGATAGTTAGGTGCTTCTTTAGTGATTGAAATGTCATGAGGATGACTTTCGAGTAATGACGCAGGGGTTATTTTGACAAAGACTGCTCTCTCTTGTAATGATAAAATGTCTTTAGCACCACAATAACCCATTCCTGCCCGTAAACCGCCAACCATCTGATAAATAAATTCTGAGATTGGTCCTTTGACCGGCACTCTGCCTTCAATTCCCTCAGGAACAAGTTTGCTTTGTTCTCTATCTTTTTGTTGATAGCGTTCACCTGAACCTTTGACCATTGCTCCAAGTGAGCCCATTCCTCGATAAACCTTAAATGCTCTGCCGTGAAAGATAATTCTTTCTCCTGGGCTTTCATCTGTTCCGGCAAGCATTGAACCAAGCATTACCGATGAGGCGCCCCCGGCAATTGCTTTGGTGATATCGCCACTTTGCTTAATCCCGCCATCGGCAATTACGGGAACACCGCTACCTTTAATTCCTTTAACTGCACAAAGTAGTGCTGTCATTTGAGGAACTCCAACTCCACTGATAATTCGAGTTGTGCAAATAGAACCTGGACCAACTCCGACCTTTACCGCATCAACTCCTGCATCTGCAAGAGCCTTTGCTCCTTCACCGGTGGCAACATTCCCTGCAATTATCTCTACTCCAAAATCATTTTTATAGCGTTTGACTGCATCAATAACATTTTGAGAATGTCCATGAGCTGTATCAACCACCACTACATCAACTCCGGCAGAAACTAATTTGCTCACTCTTTCGTCATCATTAATACCGACGGCTGCTCCAACTCGGAGACGACCTCGCTTGTCTTTGCATGCTAGCGGATAGATTTCATTTTTATTAATATCTTTAATGGTAATCAGTCCGGTTAGGCGGTTATCATCTTTAACCAAAAGAAGTTTTTCTATCTTTTCACGGTGTAAAATATTTTTTGCATCTTCAAGGGAGGTGTTTTCAGCAGAGGTGATAAGTCGATCTTTGGTCATTACGGTTTCGATGCAATCGTCATCGTGAGTTTGAAAACGAAGGTCTCTACTTGTAAGAATACCAACAAGCTTGTTGTCGTCAATAACAATTGGTACTCCAGAGATATGATGTTCTCTCA
>CAMZKK010000276.1 GCA_947311175.1 uncultured Planctomycetota bacterium
GGTAGGGGTTCAGGTGGCTGGCAAAAAAAAGAGTTTATTGAAATTTATCAAGCCGATAAAGATTAAAGGTAAAACCACCTATAAGACCAAATATACCATAGAAGGGCCGGGGGATCACATATTTTATATTGAGCCAAAGCCGTACTGGGAACAGGCAGAATCAAAGATGATAATCCATTATTCCAAAGTAGTTGTTGGTGCTTATGGAATGGAAAATGGTTGGGATGATCTTGTTGGCTTTCCTGTTGAAATCAAACCGCTTGTCAGACCTTATGGGTTATGGGTTGGAAATATTTTTCGAGGTGTTGTGCTGAGAGACGGAAAGCCAGTGCCAAATGCAACCATTGAAGTTGAGTATGTTAATTCTAAAGAAAAGATTTTAATTCCAAGCGATTCATTTGTAACGCAAATAATAAAGGCAGATAAAAATGGGGTATTTTCCTATGCAATGCCAATTAGTGGTTGGTGGGGATTTGCTTCGCTTGTTGATGGTAAAGATAAAATGAAAAACCCAAAAGGGAAGTTAGTCTCGGTTGAACTTGGTGGAATTATTTGGGTTAAGTGCAGAAAAGTAGAAACAAAATAAATGATAATCCTATTCCGCAGTTGGAATTTAGAAGCATGTGTCCTTTTATGGTATAATAAGGAATAATGAAGGAAGCTCTACGAATGATATTTAATGAAAGAGAAATATATTCGATGCGAATTATCAAAATCGCCTTTAGCGATAGCTAAAGCACCTTCATTTTTAATTCTCAATTTTTAATTTTTAATTAAATTCAGTAGTACTTGCCTTTTAGGTATAACTGTGGAATTTAAGATAAAGGTGGATAAATAATGCATATCGCTGATGGAGTTTTAGATAATTCGGTAGTAGTGGTTACTTCAATCTTTGCCGGTATTGGCGTGATTAAAGGGATTAGAGGAATTGAATTTGATGATATTCCAAAGACGGCGATGCTATCTGCTGCTTTTTTTGTGATTGCGCTTATTCATATTAATATTGGTGTCTCAAGCATTCATCTTGTTCTCAACGGAATGATGGGTATTCTCTTAGGGTGGGCAGTATTTCCCGCATTAGCAATTGCCTTGGCATTACAATATTTATTTTTTGGCTTTGGGGGAATTACCTCTCTTGGCGCAAATATTGTAGTTATGGGATATAGTGCGGTAATTTGTTATTTTGTATTTAAAAATAGCATTAAATACAAATCGAATATCTTTCTAAAAGGTGTGGCTGTTGGTGGATTGGCTGTAATTCTGGCTGTGGGTATCTTGGTGGCTATATTGGTATTTTCGGGAAAAGAATTTTATTTGGTTGCAAGCACCGTTGCGGTAAGCTATTTGCCGGTGATAGTCGTAGAGGGGCTTGTCTCAGGTAGTCTTTTAAAATTTATCTTCAGGGTCAGACCTGAAATCTTAAATGTTCAGATGGTGAATACCAAAATCAATCATCTAAAGATGTAAAAAATGGAGGTAATTGTGAAGAGAAATAACTTAATGCTCATTCTAATCTTTGTTGTGCTTGGTGGTAACGCTTATGCCCATAAATTAAATATTTTTGCAAGACATAAAGGAGATAAGATTGTTGGCTATTGTTATTACCCTGACGGTAATCGGGCAACAGGTTTGACGATTAAACTGATTAAAAACGATAAACAGTTGATGACTACAAATAATGACAAGCAGGGGGCGTTTACCTTTAATATCAAAAAATCCGGCAATTTTAAAATTATTGCCCAAAGCGTTGATGGTCACTGTGGCGAGTTTAAAATAAAGGTCGGCAAGATTGGTGAGATTCATACTGTTCATAGCGATACGAAGGTTAAGGACATTGCTTTGACGGTTTCGAATGAAACCATTGTTGATTTAACAGACCGCATAGAAAACCTTGAAAACCGTTTTACAAAACAAGAGGATAAACTTTACATCAAAGATATAATAGGCGTTTGTGGGCTTATTTTCGGTTTGTTTGGAATTTGGGCGTATTTTATTGCGTGTAAAAAGATTAAAGAAAAAGATGAAGATATTTAAGCAAACAAGTCCTAATTTTATAAATCAAAGGGTTGATCCGAGAATTGCAATTTTGCTGTCAATCGGCTGGGCAATCTTTATTTGTTCACTTGATTCTATATCGATACTTAGCTGTGCCTTAGGAATGGTGATATTGCTTGCAATTTTTTTGCAAGCTGAACGTGCAGAATTATTTCTAAAAGTCAGTCGTTTAAATTTGTTTTTATGTTTGCTCTTAATCTTGATGCCTCTTTCTTATACCGGGGGAGAGGGGATAGAGATGTTTGGTTTGTTTTTTTCAAAATATGGGTTCATTAAAGGGCTGGCAATTATTTTAAGGGCAAATAATGTTCTGATTCTTTTTGTATTATTAGTAAGTTGCTTTGAGCCAATTATACTAGCGAAAGCAATGAAGTCATTTCGCATTTCAGATAAACTTATCTTTTTGATGTTGTTTACTATTAGGTATATTGATACCATTCATCAAGAATATCATCGATTAAGAGATGCAATGAAGATTAGAAGTTTTGTTCCAAATCTTTCAATGCACACGATAAATACTTTTGGATTGCTTGTTGGTCAATTATTGATTAGGAGTTTCGACCGTTCAACCGCTGTTTTAGAAGCAATGAAGTGCAGGGGGTTTGAGGGTAGATTCTATTTGCCAGTGAATCTAAAATTTTCAATCATTGATTTTTATGCCGTTGGATTATTTGTTCTTTCTTGTGGAGGATTACTTTGTCTGAATTAACAAGTCCCGTGATTGAATTTTCTGATGTATCATTTAAATATAATGAAAAAAAAATATTTAAGGAATTTTCCTTTGCCCTTGGAGCAAATGAAAAGGTTGGGATTGATGGTGCGAATGGTTCCGGCAAAACGACCTTACTCAAATTAGTTGTCGGGCTGTTAAGATTAAATTCAGGAATAATTAATGTTTATGGGAAAAAAATCTGCAATGAAGATGATTTTAAAAAGGTAAGAAGACGGGCAGGCTTTCTTTTTCAAGATTCTGATAATCAATTGTTTTCCCCGACAGTTATTGAAGATGTTTGTTTTGGACTTTTAAACATTGGCTATAGCGAAGATAAATCAATCGAGTTGGCAAACAAGGCTTTGTCAGATTTGAAGATTGAGCATTTAGCAAATAAGATTACCTACAAATTATCAGGTGGCGAAAAACGACTTTCAGCCTTTGCCACAATCTATGCAATGAATCCAGATTTTTATCTTTTAGACGAGCCAGCTGCCGGATTAGATTATGAGACAGAAGAAATGCTTGCAGAATTTATTGCTAATCTAAACAAGCCAATGCTTATCGTCTCACATAATAAAGATTTTATCAAAAAAACCGTCAACAGAGTAGTTGTGTTGTGAGATTTTATAAAAGTATGTAAAAAACTCACAAAAGATAAAACTTCTGCGAGCCATTTGTAGGATAATATATTTGTTGTCTTTTAAAACTCTATGTGAAGAACTGCTGCTTCTGTTGGTTTTTTGTATGAACTTGCTTTACGCGTTCCTGTCCCGGTAATGATGAAGGACATCGCATTATTTTGTGTCCAGCCAGTTCTATTAACCAAATTCTGAATAAGAGAGGTTACATTGATACGCTGAGCTTCTCCCGCATCTCCGGCAGTCCATGGAGGAAGTACTTTTGACACGCTCAACCCTGCAATTTTTGCTCTGGATGTAATATTATTAGCCGTTTCACTGTAGGCAGTAGGATTATCGCTATCTTCAGCCTTGACCGTGATTTCACATTGTGAACTATTGTTAGAATAAGCGGTAAATTGAATATAGGCGTTTGTAATATGAGCATTTTTTGCCAATCCTACTTGAGCAAAACGCACTCCAACTGTCTGCGGTCCACTTTTTTCGCCTAATTCAAGTATCCAACTGCCACAGATTACATTTCCCGAAGAATCCTCTTCTGCATCATCATCGTTAGACGCAACCTTGACCTCAATGGTTGTCTGCTCACTTGTTATCTCACTGAAGTTTGCGGTTATACTTTTATTGCTATTCATGGTGATCGTTGCCGGATTGTTCGTGCCTGACAAATCACCGCTCCAACCATCAAATTGCCAACCGGACTCAGGGGTAGCGGTTAAGGTTACTGCGGTTGATGAATTATAAACACCACCGCCAGGATTAGATGAAATGCTACCTGAACCATTGGTATTGGTGGTTAGTGTATACTGTGTTGTAACTCCATTACCATATTCAATATGTAATAAAGGCGCTCCACCATTATAGGTTTCTGGCGATTTGGATAATCAGA
>CAMZKK010000277.1 GCA_947311175.1 uncultured Planctomycetota bacterium
GGATTGAGATATCCCCTACCGTGCAAGTAAGCACTTTTAGTTCATGGTCACAACTTAGTAAATGGTATTACCATCTTATCAAAGATCAATATCGGATAACTCCAGAGATTGAGCGACAAACAAAATTTATTATTGCTGGAAAAGATACTCCAAAAGAAAAGTTAGATGCAATTTTCAATTGGGTTAGTAGGGAGATAAGAAATGTTGGTTGGGAATTTGGAGTTCATGGTTACAAGCCATATAAGGTTGGAACAGTATTCAATCGTGGATTTGGTGACTGTAAAGACAAGGCGACATTATTAAATGTAATGGCTACCTATGCCGGACTCAAGGCATATCCGGTGCTTTTACGAGCTCTTGATGAAACGGGGAATTTCCTTGGAAGAGGAAATGAAAATATTTCAACTCCTTTATTTAATCACTTTAATCACTGTATAAGTTTGGTTGAAATTGGGAATAAAAAATATTTTTTAGATCCAACTATTGAAAATCACTCTATAGATTCTCTGCCAATGATGGATGTAGGGGCAAAGGCAATTATCATTAAAGAAAATGGCGCGGAGAGAATTGATTTACCAATGGCAAAAGCGATGGATAATTCATGGACGGAATATACCTCTATTACAATTGGAAAAAAAGATTCTGCAATCCTTCGGCAAAAAATAATTGCCAATGGAGATGTTGGAGCTTTTATGAGAAAATACTTTAGCGGAGGCTATAAATCATCAAGACTTCACGAAGTTTTTGCCACGAAAATGTGGGGACCATTAAAAACAACAAATGTTGAGCTTGGCAATTATAAAACCATAGTCAAGAATGTTGCGGTCTTAACCCTAAGCTCAAGATTAGAAAAATTCACAAACGGGGAAAATCGCAGAAAGTTCAAAATTCCTCCTGTTTGGTTAAGAGGAGATATAAAACAGGGAATGCCAATTCCACTTCAATTAGTAACATTAGCCAAAGAATCGGTTAGAGAGTATGATCTTGTTTTACCCAAGGTTTTTTCAATAAACAGCATTCACACCATAAGGATTCCAGCTAATTATAAATTAATTTATACTCCTGAAAAAATATCAGAAAAATATCCTTTCGGTGAATTAGTGTTTTCCTACACAATTGACGGTTCGGTTATTAAGGTTCAAAAAAAGATTGTTTTGGGAAAAACAAGAATAACGGCTAGAGATTATCAGGCATTCCATAATTTTTGTTCACTCGCTGATCAAATTGATAATATCGAATTTACAATGGAGAAAACAAATGATTCCTCAAAATAAATTACTCTCAATCTTATTTGTATTTATTTTTCAAATACCATTGTTTGCGCTCGATATTGAGGCACGTGATAGTGTTAATATAGATAAGATAATTGCTCCGGCAGCATTTATTAATGGAGATACAACCAAGGCATTTTCCTTTTGGTTAAAAACAGCGTTTAAAAATATTGATAATCCATTGGCGGAAATATGCCTCGGGCAAGCAATAGGCATTAATCAGTCCGACCTTAATCTTTCTGAATCAATAAAAAAAACAGTGCATTCTATTTTTGAAAAATCAAAACAATATCCATTTACCCATAGGTTGGCATTGATTATTTATTCTCGTCAACTTGTCAATGATGGTGAATTTAAGAAAGCCAAAAAAATACAACTTGAAAATGGATTGATTGATTATTGGTATATTTGTGGTCCGTTTGGAAGATATGACTTTTCGTCATTTTATAAAAAATTTCAACCAGAAACAAATACATATCCAGCAGGATATAAATATCAAGGTTCAAGAAATAATATTCAGTGGCGAAAGATACAGTTGTCACCCTTTAATTTTAGATTAAAACCGTATTCCTTTATTTATCCGGCAACAAGGAAAGTCCTTTATTTGGCAACTGAATTTGTTTCACAGAAAAAACAAATTGCAAATATTGAAATTTCAACCTCTGCCTCGTGGCAACTTTGGGTAAATGGCAATGTGTTAGCAATTAATGATAAAATTGCAAAATATAATCCAAAAGATGTAGTTATAAAGACCAAAATCAAACAGGGCACTAATCAATTAATGATTAAGTTTTTTTCGCCCAATCCAAAGGTTACCTTACAAGCAAGATTGCTTGATGATAAATTCCAACCACTAAATAAAATCAAATTTTCAGAAAAAGCTATTCCTGAATCATTTTCTTTAAACGACAATTCCTCTGCTGATATTATTGCCTTGCCCGCAAGAATAAAGAATTTTAGCAAAAAATTATCAAAGGCAAATCGAATAGCAATTTATTCAATTTTTTATAGAAATCAAGGAATGGTAGATGCTGCTCTCAATGAGGCAAAAAAGTGCTATGAACTTGAACCGAACAATGAAGCATTTAAATATCTCTATGTATCTACAATAAAGAAGGCAAGGCATCTGCCCGCAGAAATAAGAACAAATCTAAGACGAAAGATTTTAAAAGAAATCATTCATCTTAACCCAAAATCAGTATCAGCAATAATTCAACTTGCCACCCTTGAGTCTATTGATGAAAAAAATCTAGAAAGCATTGCACTTCTTAACAAAGCATTAGAAATAAATCCCAACTGCACAACTGCATTTAGATTAAAAATAAATTTATATATAAATGAAAGATGGTTACCGGATGCTAGAAATATTTCCGAGGAGTTTTTGAAGAAATTTCCTAACAACCTCGGAGCTTTACTTTCTTCAGCTACGGTTTTTCGTCTTCTTAGATTAAATAAAAATGCCAATGACTGCATTGTTCATGCACGTAAATTAAATCAATCACGTTCAGCCCTGTGGTGGCTTGAAATAAATTCTCTTCTTCGCATCGGTAAATTTAAAGAAGCTCAAAAAACTCTTTCTCATATCATTCAACTTCAACCGTTGTTTCCTAATGTTTTAAGAAAAGCATCTGCTATTTATGACAAGATTAATTTATCACATAAGGCACTTGATTGCATTAACAAAGCAACAATTCTATTGCCGGAAAATGAACGACTATGGCTAACAAAGGGCGATTTGCTTTATAAAGAAAAGAAAAGAAAACTTGCAATTAAATCATATCAAACAGCTCTTGAGTTAAAACCTTCACAACACACGGTGCGGAGATTAATTGCACAACTAAAAGGAGAAAAATACAATTTTTGGGATAGATATAAAATTGATGTAAAAAAAGCTATTTTAGAATCTCAAGATAAAAACTATAGCGGTTCAACCGTTAGGCTTGTTGATCAAACAGTAATGTCTGTTTACAAAGATGGTTCTCGAGCGGAAAGTATTCACGAGGTCCAAAAGGTTCTTACCAGAAATGGCGTATCAGAAGCAGCCGAAGTGCCAATCATTGGCGATCTTATCAAGGCACGAACTATTCTCAACAACGGAGGATTTCTTGAGCCGGTAAGGATTCCCGGTAAAGAGACTTTGACTATGTCGGGACTACAAGAAGGCGGTTGTGTTGAGTATCAATTTTATCTTCCCCACAAAAATTCATTCGACTATACATTTCATGCGCCTTGTTGGTATTTTAGGTCACCGGATTCAAACGAAAAATTTGTTTTAACACAATACATAATCGAGATGGATAAAGATTATCCATTTAAATATGTTCAAAGAAATTTCACTCAAAAACCCAAGGTTATTATTCATAATAACAGAAAAACTTACACTTGGACATTAAATAATATGGAAAGAGTTTCTCGTGAAGAAGGCACGCCTAATATTCGTGAGTTTTTACCCTATGTCGAAGCTGGGGCAAATCTCAATTGGGAAGATACAGCTAGGTTGTTGAGTAATTATTATCTTAATCGGGTTAAGCCTACCATAGGACTAAAAGCTTTGGTAAGTAAATTATTGAAAGGGACAAAGAATAACAGACAAAAAATTGCCATTCTTCACCGTTATGTAATGGATAATATTGAAAATAGTTTAGTCGGTAACTCTGCATCAATAATCAATGCCAGAAAAAAAGGAAGTAGAATAATCTTATTGTTATCTCTTTTAAAAATTGCCAATATTGATGCTAAATATGCCGTTATCAGACCTGGAAAACATATGTTGTTTGAACCAAGTTGGCAATTACCGCAAGCAGATATTTTTACCAACAGAGCAATTGTAGTTTTTCCGGGTGGAGGTGCCGATTCGATATGGCTTGATA
>CAMZKK010000278.1 GCA_947311175.1 uncultured Planctomycetota bacterium
GCCGCTGAAGTAGCGGCATCAGGAACCACAATCTTAGACGCCTGTTCAAGTTGTGCAGCCTTTGCGTCTTCAATCATTTTAGTTACGCTACCTTGAATCGCTTGCGGAAATTGAGCTATTGCCTCTTCAAGGGTTTTTACCTTAATCTCACAATTGACCGGAACAGGTCCCATTTGTGACATAATATTCGTTGATGCCATAAACAAAGATTCTCTTGATTCATCATCAGAGCCATCAACCTTGATTGGTATCATTTTTTTTATAGATGCAATTTTTAAATCTGTAAAATTTTCTTCACGATAAAGATTATTTACATCAATCGTAAGCTCTCCTAAATTCATTTTGTCTGCACTCATATTATGCCTTTCTTATTTTTAAATTAATCTAAATTATCTGCCGTCTGCTCCTAACAGATTGAGGAAATTATTTACATCAAATGGATTCATTCTATTGGTATTTATTTCAATCTTACCAAATTCCAAATTATCAACCATCTTCCGAGTAAGCAAGAGCTTACCGCCTCTACTACGATATGCTTCATTAACAGCCTTTTGTCCTTTAGCCTTAGCGATTAGTTTCAGTTTTTCTCCCTCAGCAATTTTTTCACGTCGAATTCTATCGGCAATCGCAAGAAGCTGTTTAGATTTAAGGTCAGCATCAGCGGTAATCTGAGCGATAGTTGCTTTATTATTTGCCTTAAGGTTTACAATAGCCCGATTCATCTGTTCATTTATTTGCTTTATCAAAAACATAGTATCTCTTTGAATCATTTGAGTTTTTGAACGTTCTCGTTCTCTTAACTCTTTACTCTTGTTTAGCAATTGACGTTGACCGAGAAGCTGTTTAGCAACAAGTCTATTTTCAAATTTATCCTGAAATTCTACCTTTCGAATCAACAGACTTTCAGCATTAATATGTGATTTTTTTAATGCCTCATTCAATTCTTTAATGGTGGCCTTAGAGCTTTCTAATCGTTTTTCAGAATTATAGAAATCTTCGGTTTTCATCTGTCCCATAACCCGTGTTATTGCCTCTCTTGCCTTATCTTTAAATAGTTGGCGAATGCTTGAATTACCACCGATATTTTGATAGACATTCCAAGCATAACCTTTTTCAATACGATAAAAAATACTAATATCTAATAATGTTATAAACTGGTCGCTCGCCGTAAGGGGAAATGCATTTCGTCCTGAAAAATTTATATTTTGAACAGTCGGGTCAAGCAAACTGAGTTTATGCACCCCTGGAATAACCAAACATAGTCCGGGCGTAACATCTTTTTCAATTATCCCCTTACCAAGCTGATTACTTTTTACCCCAATCTTATCAACCGGAACAATTTCTGTGCAGGTAGCTGCAACAATAATCAAAACAACTATTACTCCAACAATTCCTGCCCCTGCAATTCTTTGCGTATTAATCATTTTGAACCTCCTGAAGTTTTTTGTGATGATTTGTATACAGCAGATTTTTCAAGCATAAATCTATCTATGTTGCTTGAAATACTGTAGGGACGTCCCTCAACCTTAACTCCTTTAAATTTATCAGAAAGTGCCTCGCGCACCAATGCGTCACCACCTTTATCATATGCTTCAGCAAGTTTTCTAAGCCCTTCCGCACGAGACAAACCTTCAACCGCAATCGCAGTTGCATCATTTTTTGCAACAGCCAAACTGCGTTCACCCTCTTTTTTCATGGCATAGGCTTTACCAGATGCTTCCCTGACAATTCTTTCTGCTTCAGCTTCAGCAGAAATTTTTATTGCATTAAGCTCACCTTCAGATTTTCTGATTGCAATTTTTTTCTCTCTTTCAGCCTCAGCCTTTTTCATTGCCTGTTCGGTGAGAGCGGTCTGTTGTGCCTCAATCTCGTTTCTAATATCTTGCTCCGCACCTTTGCGATCGTTAATCATATTTTGATATTCAATATTAAATCTCGGATTTGTTGCACTAAGCATTGTTACAACCATACTAAACTTTTTAATTTCCTTATTCATCCTTACTTTTGCGTCATCAACCCTGCGATTTCTCTCTACCGGTTCAGCAATTTCCACCACCGACATTTTGCCAAGTTCATCACGAATAATGCTTCGAGCATACGCCCTAATAATTCCGGCATCACCTTTAAAACGATTTCCTCGTCCTACCTGTTTAATTAATTCATCAATTTTATCAGGAATAACCCCAAATTGAACAGTTACATCAATATTAACATTAGAACCATCATTGGTCTTCACCTGAACAGAGTCATCACCTCTTCTATCGCCACGATTTGGGTTACCAGTCATTTCAATCGACTGCACTTTTTTGTCAATTCGATAAACTTGCGTTATCCCAAAAGGAAGATGAACAATTGTTCCATTGGTCAATTTTTTGGTTTCAGTGCCAAAAAGGTTATTTTTGATTAAGGCAACCTCCCCCGGTTGAATTACCGTAACCCCGGTAAAAAAAGTAGCCAACACAATAATTGCCGCAAAAAACACAAAAATCGCAGGAGCCACCACCTTAATTGGTATTTGAGGCAACTGCTGAATCTTCGGACTATTCGAACTCATAAAAACTCCTAACATAAAAACGAACAAATACAAGATATGAATTGTTTTTAGCACCCAAGATATGTCAAGGCTTAATTAAAAACGAGACGCAATGCATCCCTAATGAATTCAGAACAATCATTTCATTTATCTTTGTTAAATTCTCTTTATTAAATCGCTTTCTGAAATGTGTCATCAATGAATTATCAAAA
>CAMZKK010000279.1 GCA_947311175.1 uncultured Planctomycetota bacterium
ACATACCTTTTCATGAAACTTGACCTTGATCAAGCAGCAAAGGCAAATGGCGACCTAACTGAAGAAATTCAGTTTGTATGGGAAAATGTTCGTGGCAGTAACTGGAAAGTTATCTTAGGTAAAGATGAAGTTCTTTTCGGTCAAGACAAAGGTAAGCTTGTTCAATCTCCATTTGTACACAGCAAAAAAGCAGCTGCAGTAATTGGTGGCGAAGGTGCATCAGATACAGCAACTACATCAGGAACATCTTCAGGTACTGATGGTCAACATGAAAGCCAAATGGTTATGGCAAGTTGGATTGGCGAAGTAGATAACATGTGGGGCGTATCTGCAACCTATAAGTATAAAGAACTTGGAACATTTGAAATCAATGCCTTCCAAAATACTCGTGGTATGCACGAAGACCGTTCAGAAGACATGGGATTCCAATCATGGGCAACTCGCTTAACAGTTAAGCCTATTGAGGGATTGAAAATCAGGGCTTCATTTATCAACAGACATACTGATTCATTAGATGAACAAGATGAATTTAATGCTGACGCTGCTGGTGGTCTTGGAAATACAGGAATTGATACTTTGGCAAATAATAGACTAACAGCTATTGCTACAGCCAATGTTGGAGCAGGACAAGTTGCTGGCTTTACTCCAGATGTAGATGACGATGAAATGGCTACTTCACTTGCATTTGACTATGTAACTAAGGACGAAAAGTGGGACATCTATGGCGAATGGATTCACACTTGGAATGCTGGTAACTACACTCAACTTAGCTCTGATGTAATCTCTGTTGGTGCTGTATATGGTCTTACTCCAAAGCTTGACCTTGTTGCTCAAGGTGACTTTGCTTACATGAGTAATGATGTATTCAAATCATTAGGTATTGAGTTTGATGAAAATATCTATCGTGGTGCAATTGGTGCTCGTTACACATGTGACAATGGAATTACTTTTGTTGCAGAATACGGACACGAATGGTACTCAAATACTATCTCAAACTGGGATGGTGGTTCAGCTGATACATTCGGCTTCAGGACTGCTTACTCATTCTAATTTGAGTATCTGAACATCTTAAAGGGAGATTACTTCGGTAGTCTCCCTTTTTTTTATGATACCCAGCCAATTAGAAAAACCTTGATTTAGATCGATGAAAGATGTATTCTATATAAAATAAATTCCCTGTGGGAATTTAAATTAACAATTAACAATTAACAATTAATAATGAATAATTAACAATGGAGGTTGCTCTGCGAGCAATTTTTAATAATCTATCAGGATGAAATAGGATGAATCAAACAATTAAGCACATTTGCATTTTTTTGGTTTTTTTAGTATGTGTGTATTTTTGGAAAGAGGCAGAACCATTTTTTATGGATTATGCCAAACATGTTATCCCACGACAGATTAGAACTACCTGTATGTTGTTTTTTTGGTCAACAATGGTGGTAGCTATCTGGCATTTATTATTTTTTTATATGGGGAAAATGTCTGATAAAGTAGTATACCTTACTTCGGCAATCATTGTCTCATTGACTTTAGTAATGACGACAAATGGAATTATGTAGGTAGTGGAAATATAATGAATATTAAAAATATATTAATAGAGGTAGAAAAAGGCAGAATATCTGCAGAAGATGCCTTGAGTAAGATTAATGCAGACAAAACGGAGGATTTAGGTTTTGTTAAGATTGATCATGCTCGTAAACAACGATGCGGATTTCCAGAAGTGGTATATGGTGAAAATAAAACTCCTCAGCAGATAAAATTAATATTGAATGAGTTATTTGCAAAAAACGGTTATGCACTCGCAACGAGAGTTAGCAGCATTGCGTATGATGAAATAAAAAATGAAATCAAAAATGCAGAATATGATGAATTATCATCAACCCTTATGCTTGGGTGTTATCCTGACTATGTGCCAAGTACCAAAGAAATAGTGGTTGTTGCAGCAGGAACATCGGATATTGGCGTTGCTCAAGAGGCTGTCATTAGTGCTAAGTATGCAAGGGCAAAAGTGACATCTATCTTTGATGTTGGAGTAGCAGGCATTCATCGATTGTTTGAGTCTTTAGAGGTATTAGAAAATGCTGGGGCAATTATTGCGGTTGCAGGAATGGAGGGAGCGTTGCCCAGCGTAATTGGCGGTTTGGTTTCATGTCCGGTAATTGCGGTTCCGACAAGTGTTGGTTATGGTGCATCATTTGGCGGAATTGCTGCATTATTAGGGATGTTAAATTCTTGTGCATCAGGTATTGGGGTGGTAAATATAGACAATGGATTCGGAGCAGGAATTCTTGCTGCACGAATAGTTTTAGGAAAGGATAATAATGAGTAATTCTGAACTTTTAGAGCTGCCTGAGCGTGACAATGACGCACACAAAGTTGCAGTGGGTAGAACCCTCATTATTGCAGGGTCACGCGGAATGACTGGTGCGGGTGTGCTTTCTTCAATGGCTGCATTGCGGGGAGGAGCAGGTTTAGTTACTTGGGCAGTTCCTGCTGTACTGGCAGATATTGCAGAAATAAAATGCACGGAGGTAATAACTTGGCCTATTCCTTCTACCGAAAGTGGACAAGCTAGTATTGATTCAAGAGATCATTTGTCAGAAGCCAGTCATGAGTCGGATGCCGTAGTATTAGGACCGGGAATGGGAGTTACCGGTGAAACCGGAGAGCTGTTGAGGTTATTAATTCCGGAGATACATGCCCCGTTACTGCTTGATGCCGGAGCGTTAACCGCTATTGGGACAAATATAAAACCGATAACCAAAAGACGGCATCCAACTGTTTTAACCCCTCATGTTGGTGAGATGGCAAGGTTAACCGGATTAAAAAATGATGATGTTTGTCATAACAAAGAAAATGTTGCTAAAGATTATGCAAAAAAATCAAGGGCAATTGTATTGCTTAAAGGCAAAAAAACAATTGTTACTGATGGTGAAAAGATTTATTTTAATAATTCTGGAAATCCGGGAATGGCTACCGCTGGCTCTGGTGATGTGCTGTCTGGGCTTATTGTATCGCTAATGGCTCAAGGTGTGGATATCTTTTCTGCAACTTGTTTGGGTGCGTATTTGCATGGTAAGGCAGGGGATATAGCGAAGAAAAAATTTGGAGAGCATGGACTTATTGCCAGTGATATTCTTGATGCTATTCCAGAGGCGTATTTAAAGTATAGGAAATAATTTATGACTAAATGTATTTTGATGCCTTTTTTGGGTGAATCCATTAATCAAGGGATTATTTTATCTTGGCTGAAGCCTGTTGGAGAATCTATAGAGCAGGGAGAACCATTTTTAGAAATAACTATCGATAAAGCGACCTTTGTTGTAGATGCGGATATTTCAGGAGTTATTATTGCACAAACTGCAAATCCGGGGGAATTGGTCCCCGTGGACGGGATTATTGCTGTTATTGGTGATAGTGGTGAAAAAATCCCAAATGAGGCAAGCAATATAAAGTATCCTAATGCTACAAACAATTCTTGCTTATTGTTTAGAGATGAACTCGATACCCCTAAAATTTACAGCTCCTTATCTACGCTAAACGCAATGAGAACAGTGATTGCTGCTCGTATGACTAAGAGTAAAGATGAAATTCCTCATTTTTATGTAACAACCGATATTGAGATGTCTGGATGTTATGAATTGAGAAAAAAATTAAAGTCAGAGAAAAAAAGAGTAAGCTACAACGATATGTTGCTAAAAGCAGTTGGAATGACTTTGAAAAAATTTCCAATGGTAGCATCTCTTTATACAAATGAAGGATATATTCATCGAGATGCAATGCATGTTGGTTTTGCTGTGGCAATAGAGCCTGACGGTTTAGAAGTTCCGGTTATTCGTAATGCCGACAAATTATCTCTTTTTGACATTGCAAGTAAGGCTAAAGAGCTTGCTACAAAAACGAGGAATAAAAAACTTCTTCCTAATGAATTTACAGGCTCGGTATTTACCGTATCAAATCTTGGTGGTTTTGAGGTAGATGCCTTTACCGCTATTATCAACCCAGGAGAGAGTGCAATCCTTGCTATTGGAAAGATTAAGGATAAGCCGGTAGTTGAGAAATCGCAAATTGTTATCAAACCAATTATGACTGTAACTCTATCGAGTGATCATCGCACTATTGACGGTGTTCTTGCTGCGAAATTTAACGGTTATCTCAAAAATCTCCTTGAGGCTCCTGAACAGTTGTTATAAAAGGGTGCGGAACAACAAAGACGCATTATTTACTTCTCTTTTGGTTTATTAATCTTTATCCCCCATCTTTTAGTATAAATTTCAACTGAGTAATTTAGGCTGATTGTTGAAATATACCAATTTATCTTTTTTGTAAACAACAAAAAGACGATAAAGCTAATAGATATATTGTTTTGGAGTATTGCATGAATAAACGAGAAATCATAATCCCTTCTGAATCTAAAGAATCTGCGATTGAAGAAGCTATAAAGTTATTGAAAACTGTGGAGTCTAATCTTGATTGCGAAGAAATTGATGATGGAAAGTATCATTTTACTGTAAAAAACGCTGATGCAGAAATTGAGATTGAATTGTCGGATGACTTGATGGATGCAAGAATAAACAAATATTTACCACCGATAGGAAATGGTAAGGGGCTGACTGAAGAAATGCTGATGCATAGCTTGGCTTCTATTGGGGTAAAGTATGGTATTGATGATAAAAAAATTAAACAAATCATAGATTTAGTATCGAAAAGAAAAGAACCACATAACTTAGTTCTTGCGAATGGCAAACAGCCAACAGTTCAAACCGGTTCAAGAATTTCCGGTAAAGGTGACTTAAAATACCCTTGTTTGGCAGGGACTACAATTTGTCATTTGACGCCGGGGAAGCCACCTGAAAAAGGGATAAATGTTAAAGGTGAAGAGGTCGCTCTAATTGAACGAACGGACGCTGTCAAAGATGTTGAAATAATTGCTGGTCAATGGGTAGAGGTATCTGAATATAAACAAAATGCAAAATCTTTAATATATGGTTTTGCCTCTATTCAGGCAGATAAAGTTGATGTTGAACCACTGTATGAGGTATCTGATGATAAACAATCTGTTTATATTACGGTATATGCAAAAAGTAGTATGGAGGAGGAGGTAACGCATGAATCTATCAAGGATTCTTTTGCAAAACAAGGAATAATTCACGGATTTATTTCTGAAAATATAAAAGGTGCATTAGATAAAATTTCCGGTAATGAAAAAGATAGTGATGATAATAAAGACACATCAAATAGTTTTGAGACACCTGAATATATTGAACATATCCTTTCCTTTCAAGGAACTGCTCCCGTAAATGGGGAAGATGCTAAAATAGAGATGTTTTTCGAGCAGGAAGAAGTGTCTTCTAATGATGATAATCAAGAACAGGTTGACTATCATGAACAAAATTCAATCAGGAATGTTACTGCCGGTCAACGACTTGCCGTAATCACTCCGGCAAAAAACGGTATTCAGGGTAAAGACATTTATGGCAATGCGGTACCGGCTGAGAATGGTAATCCTGTTGAATTACAAGCTGGAGAAAATGTCAGTAAATCAAATGATGAATTGAAATTTATTGCTGATGTTGATGGTATTTTAATCATTAGAGATAATCAAATTTCAGTAACCGATGTTTTGGAAATAAAGGGAGATGTTGATTTTAATTCCGGTAATGTTCATATTGATAAAGGCTCTGTTTTAATTACCGGAACGATTAGAACAGATTTTGTTGTTGATGTTGCCGATAGCATAATAGTTGGTGAAGCAATTGAAGGTGCCGAGGTCAGGGCAGGCGGTGATATTGAGGTAAAACATGGGATTGTAATGCAAGAAAAAGGTTGTGTTAGTGCGGAGGGGAGTATCACCGCTTTGTTTGCTGAAAATGCAACAATTGTATCTAGCGGTGATTTGATTGTTGCTAATGATATTTCTAATTCAAATATAAATGTTAAAGGCAAGGTTATTGTTACAAAGGGTAAGGGGAAGATAATGGGAGGCTGTATTATTGCCGACTCAGGAATTGAAGTTAATGAACTTGGAACAGAGATGGGGGTTGCTACAGATGTAACTGTTGGTGGGGAGCCGGAATGTGTTTTAGAATTACAAGAAGAACTGAAAATCTTGCAAGAAAATATTAAAAAAATCGAAAGAGTTATTGGTAATGCTGAGCCAAGAGAAGTCCTTAATAATACTCCACCTGCAAAAAGAAAAGCTATTGCATCGGTAATTAAGGCTAAGATTGGGGCAGTGACTAGAGTAAATGAGATTGAAAAAATAATTAAAGATTCTATGGATAGCTACAAAGAAAAGTTAAATTGTCGAATTAATGTTCACAATACGCTGTATCCGGGAGTAAAAATTTCAATTGCTGATGAACATATAACTACAGATAGGGCAATGCAGGCTTGTTCTATCTTTTATGACCTTGACGACCACAAGATTAAGGTTGGACCGATTTCAGATAAATAAAATGAATATTTTAGTAATTACAGAGAAAAATGAAGCACCATCAGAATTATTTATTAAGCGAGAACTGGATGCCCTTAAAAGTTCGGGACATAAATTGACAGTAATTGCATTGGATAATATACCAAATCATTTTTCATTAAATGTAATGTCTAAAGATTTCTTTAAAATCATATTTTATCATTCGTATTCATTTTCAAGAGCAATTAAAAATAGTGGAAAAATTTTACATATTTTCAATCAATACTCAAAGCCAGATTTGATTTATGCTCATTTTGCCTCAATTACTTCTTTTTTGGGGCATGCATTATCCAAATTGTGGAACATCCCTTTTGCCGTATCTATGCATGCTAATGATATTTTTTCTCCCAAAAAAATCGGATTAACTTCTTCTTTGAATGCCAATGGCATTACTGTTTGCTCCCAAGTGGGTTTTCGTGCTTTAAAAAAATATACCGGTACGGAACAGAATGTAGTTATGATTCACCATGGTCTTGATTTAACCTTGTTTCCCTACTTAAATAGAAAAGCCAGAAAAAAACAAATACTCTTTGCCGGTCGATTGTGTAAAAAAAAAGGGTTGACTGATTTGCTTTATGCCTTTGCAGACTTTCAAGAGAGGAATAAAGAATATAAATTGATAATTTGTGGTAGCGGTAATCTTAAATTTAAACTACATAAATTAACTATAGATTTAGGAATGTTTAAGAATGTAGAATTTCGTGGATTTGTTAGTCAATACGAACTTATGCAAGCGATAGGTGAATCTGAAATTTTATGCCACCCTTCGATTATTGAAAAAAATGGCGATAGAGATGGAATTCCAAATATAATTCTTGAAGCAATGGCATTAGGAACACCGGTACTAGGAACTACCGTAGGAGGTATTCCTGAAGTAATAATTGATAATTATAGTGGATTTCTCGTTGAACCAAATAGTCCAAAAGAATTATCTACTAGAATGGATGATATAATAAAATATAATAATATTGAACAAGTAAAATTAAATGCAAGAAATATCATTGTTGGGAATTTTGATATAAATGATAATATAAAATTATTAGAGAATTTTTTACAGGAAATTATAAATGGAATATCGTGACACCGTTATTATTGGGGCAGGACCGGCAGGAAGTTCTGTAGCTGAAACATTGGCTAATAGTGGTAGAGATGTTCTCATTGTTGACAAGGCATCCTTTCCTCGTCATAAGGTTTGTGGTGGTGGAATTCCAAAGCGAACGAAAGAAATTTTGAATTGTGATTATTCACATCTCGTTGAATCTAAAATTACCTCTGTGCTTCTTGTTGGTGGTTGGGGAAATGATTTGCGGGTAGATGTTGATGATATGGCTGAGATTGTAGATAGAGTGCATTTTGATGAATTAATTTTAAAATCTGCCGTTGATGCTGGAGCAAGTTTTTTGCCAAAAAAAGAGGTTGTTGCTATTGAATTGAAAAATAACAAATGGCAAATTATGTTTCGTGGAGATGATAAATCTAAATTGATGGCATCTAATATATGTTTGGCATCGGGGGCAAAGGTCGATATTAAGATTACTCCTGCAATCCCAAAACTTCCACTTGGGATTGCGATTGAGGGTTTTACCAAAATAAAAAAAGATGCTAACCTTGAAAACCGCCAAACCGCAGTATTTGATTTCACTTGCATAAATGGTGGTTATGGATGGGTTTTTCCACGCAAGAATTGTTATTCAGTTGGTATTGGGACTTGTAAATGGAAGTGTCCTGATATTCAAAAACGGTTAACGAAAATATGTTCCGAGGATAAATATTTTGGTGGCAATATTAGAAATATTTCCGGAGCTCCATTGCCATTTTTCACAAAGCCCTTGCCTTCGTATGTTTTTAACAATCTTTATTTGCTGGGAGATAGTGCTGGGCTGGTTGATCCATTGACCGGGGAAGGAATATTTTTTGCAATTAAAAGTGGCATCTTTGCTGCAGAATCAATCATTAAAAATTCCTCAAACGACTATAATGAAAAATTGAATTTGGACATAATTCCCGAACTTTGCATGGCAGGTCGCTATGCAAGAAAAGCTAGAATTGTTCCTAAATGGCTAATGCGTTTATTGATGAAAAGTAATAGATATGAAAAATACGCTAGAAAATTTGTCTCTATCCTTTCAGGAAACACAACCTACCGCCAAATGTACCATAATATGCATTAGTCTAAATTTTACATCAACTGTTGAATTTAATAAAAAAAGCTTTTACTTGAAAAGTAAAAGCTTTGCTATGTGGTACCCCCTCGGGGATTCGAACCCAGGACACCCAGATTAAGAATCTGGTGCTCTAACCAACTGAGCTAAGAGGGCATATTTTATAACTCTTATTTTATAACTCTTATTTTATAAACTATTGCGATAAAAGAATATCATTTTTGACAAGATTGTCAATTATTAAATTTAATTTGTTAAATTTTAGGCTTGCTCAAATTTTTCAATTTATGGTTATTAATGAAAATATTTCATCTTTTCATCTTTTTTATTTTACAACTTGTTTATTCTTCAGGGATATTACCTGGGGTTATTGTTTCCGGTTTGATGAACTCAAAACCGTAGCTAGCACCAGTATCATTGTTGCATTTTACCCAAGTCATCTTCGCTATTTTTTCAACCAAGATGCCATTGTGTTTAAATCTCAGTTTTATTTTTAGCGGTTCTTCGGTATGGAGCTTTATTCCACTTTTCGATATATCTATTGATGATGCCTCAAGAAGGTCTTTTAATGCATGAAATTCAACCTTTGTAATTAGCGAGGTTCTATCTTCTCTTCTTTTTTCTTTCCCTGATATTTTGTTATCCATATAATAAACCTTTATTTAGTTGTCCTCATTAAATCCTGATTCAACTAGTTCAGAGAGGGTCTTAACTGCCTCTTCTGCATCATCCCCATTTGCTTTAATCACAAGTGTAGAGCCACATTCTGCACCAAGCATCATTATTCCCATTATTGATTTACCATTAATTTCAACATCATCCTTAACGATAATAACATCGCAGGTGAACATATTGCTACTTTCTACAAACATTGTCGCAGGTCGAGCATGTAATCCATACTTGTTTGTGAGTTTTACTGTGTTTGAAAATTCCATAATTTCTAATTTTGCCTTAATTGTTTGTAAATTTCCATTAGTGCCTTTGATAGTTTTTCTGGATCGTGTTGTTTCGGGTTATCAAAATTAATTACATCTCTCATAAATATTCTTGCAGGCATTTCGGTTAATTCTTTTCTGTTATATGCTGTTAGCTCAATTCCCTCTTTAGCCAATTCATCAAGTTTTTTGGCGCTTGGTCTGAATGAATTAATTAGTATCGCATCTAGTTTAATATCGGGAGCATGTCTATTTAATGCTTCTATGTAATCTTTAACTGCAAACCTGTCGGTTTCACCTTTTTGGGTTACAGTATTTACAATGAATATTTTAATGGCATTAGAGCGGTTAATGCAAGTAATTATTTCATCTTCTAATAGTGGCGGTAATACGCTGGTGTACAGGCTTCCCGGACCAAAAACTATGAGTTCGGCAGCTCTTATTTGCATGATAGCTTCATCCGGTGGTCTGCCAGCAGATGGCTTTAGCTCTAATGATTTTATTGGTTTTCCGCATTGAGCAATAAATTTTTGTCCAGTTGTTTTGCTGCCATCATTATGGGTTGCAACTAAGCTTACTCGATCCAAGGTTGCAGGTAGGACTCTTCCTCTAACTGATAATATTTTATTAGATTCTGCAATTGCTTGACCGAAATCTTCACGTATCTGAGTAAGTACCATAATGAACAGGTTGCCAAACGAATGACCACTAAATTCGCCATCGGTAAATCTGTATTGCATCAAATCTTGCATTATTGTTCTAGAGTCAGCAAGTGCAACCAAACAGTTTCTTATGTCACCTGGTGGGAGCATGTCAAAGTCACTTCTTAATCTTCCTGAACTACCAC
>CAMZKK010000280.1 GCA_947311175.1 uncultured Planctomycetota bacterium
CATTCCTTCTGCCGCAGGTGTCAGCACAAGTTCGGCACCTAAATGGGTCAAAATTTTACGACGCTCTATACTCATAGATTCAGGTAAAACCACAACAAATTCTTCGCCACCATAACGAGCCAAAATATCTGTTTCACGAAATTGTTCCAATAAGATAGCACCCAACCTACTAAGAACCATATCACCTACTTGATGATTATAAGTATCATTTACATTCTTAAAATGATCAATATCAATCATTAATACCGAGATAGAATGGGAATATCTTTCGCATCTTCTAAGCTCTTTTGAAAACGCATCATCAAAAAATCTTCGGTTATGAATGCCGGTAAGGTCATCAGTGGTCGAAAGAATCTCAAGCTTCTTATTTACATCCTCAAGCTTAGCATTCACTTCTGCAAGCTCTCGCCGTGATTGCAATAACTTTGATTCCATTTGCTCTTGCATTTCAACCGCTTGTCTCATTCTCGCTTCAGTTTTTCTTGTTTGTTCCATCTCCTCTACTAATTGTTCTTCCATGATTCTCTCATGGGTAACATCCTCTAATACCACAATTGCCCCAATAATATTTTCTGCTTTATCACGGAGTGGAGCGGTAATCATATCCCACCAAACTAAACTTTCAGGATATTCAACATCTACTGTCTTGCGATGAGTTCGCCCTGTTCGCAGAGTTTCTGCTAATGGAGAACCAAATACCGGTTTATTAAGGGGAGCACCATAAAAAAAGTCATAAAATTTGATTCCGGTTCCAGCCTCTACATTATCAAAGCTCTTCTTCATCGTATTACTAATTTCAAGGATTTCATATTCAGTGTTTACCACTAAGATTCCAATTGGAGCATTATCAAAAATTGCTGCAAACTTTTCGGCTGATTCCTTTGCCTCATCCTGAATAGATTTAAACCTCACCATCGAATTCACAACAGCCAAGAGGTAATCGACATCAAACGGTTTTGTGATGTGCTGAAATGCACCGTAATTGAATGCTTTGGTTTTTTCCGAGATACTACTTCTTGAGGAAATAATTATTATCGGGATATCCCTAATAACCTGCCCCTGATTACCCAGCCACTCGCAAACATCATAACCATCAAATTTTCCCGGCATTACAATATCAAGAATTATTGTGCTTATCTTGCCACTATTACCTTTAACAACGTCAATGGCTTCTTCTCCATCACATGCGACAAGGGTATTATAGTTATTAATTTCAAGAATTTCTGACAATAAATGGCTTGCATCTTTATCGTCATCAACAAGTAAAATTGTAGGTCGATTTTCCATAGTTACACCGTTAATTTTAGATTTCACACCAATCAAGAAATATCTTAGAATAATATATAATATTAAACCTTTGGCAAAGAAAAAAGCCTCTGTTTTTCAAAAACAGAGGCTTTTAATATCATCACTAATTCACTATGCCTTCGCTCTCTTTTGAGCAGCATCTTCTTCTTTTTTCTTTTCTTTTCTTTTTGCAGCCATATCAGCCATATAAACCAATATTGGTGACGCAATAAATATTGAGGAGTAAGTACCAACCATAACTCCAATAAATAATGAAAATGCAAACCCTCTGATAACCTCACCACCCCAGAAAAGTAAAGCAGCAATAACCAACAAGGTAGTGAAAGAAGTAAGAACCGTTCTTGATAATGTTTGATTGATTGAACGGTTAATTATTTCCCTTAATGAATTTCACCGATAGCAATATTTTCTCTAATTCTATCAATTACCACAATTGTATCATTAAGAGAATAACCAACAATTGTCAAAAGAGCAGCAACTATGGTAAGATCTATTTGAATATTAAGCCCAAAATATTCATCAGCTATCGAAATAACTCCAATGGTGAAAAGGACATCATGGATAAGAGCAATACATGCACCAAATCCAAATGAAGTCTTAAATTGGAACCGCAACCAAATATAAAAGAAGATTGCCACCATACTGTAAATTAAAGCAAGGATTGCTTTACTCTTCATTTCTCCAGCCACCGCAGGACCAACACTGGTAAATCTACTAAATGGATCAGTAAACGAAAGTAGTTTGTTTGTCCTTAAAGAACCAAGCTGAGAGCGAATAAATTGCTCTTGTGCTGTTTTTTCAACCCGAGGTTTTCCAACATTATCGGTTGTCGGTACAGTACAGGTTATTATTGCAGACGATACCGGAGATGAAGTTACGGTTAATTCAGAAGCATTTGAATCTTTGCTTGGGCGTGGCATGTCAATAGCCCTAACCGAAACATCTTTCAATTCTGTTGACGATAATGCCTTCTCTATCTCTTTTATTGTTCTTTCGGTGAGAAGGTTGATTGTTAACTCCCAATAATGTCTCCCGTCTTTTCGTTTTTCCAATTGAGTTACTTTTGTAATTCCATCACTAACCAAGGAAAAAGACTCGGCAATTGCTTTTTTAAACTGTAATGCAGTCTTAACGTTACTGTCTCCGGTATTTTCAGGCTCAACCTTTTTGGTTCTAAGCACAAAACTGGTATAGCCGGTTGTTCCCGGTAAACCGAAACTCTGCAGACCAACATTTTTAAACCCTTTTTCCTCTAACTTCTTGATACCCGCTCGAGCATCTACAGCCGACATCTCTTTCTTTAGATTGATATGAGCAAGGGTTCCACCTACCAAATCATGAGAAAAATTTTCATCCCCACGTTTTACAAAAACAGCAAGTCCAGCAATAATAAAGATAGAAGAAATCATCATTGCAGGTTTGCATATTTTTACAAAATCAATATTTGTATCTTTAACAACACAAAACATTTTAGTTTATTTTTAACAATTCCAAGATCAAGAATCAGATGGAAAATTGCTCTAGTTACAAAGAGTGACGTAAACATTGAAGTCAAGATACCAATAGTTAGCATTGTTCCAAAACCAACAACCGCATCAGTGCCATACCCCATCAAAATAAAGGCGGTAATCAATGTGGTAATATTTGCATCAACAATTGTAACAAAGGCTCTATCATATCCATTATCAACCGCTTTGGATACCGATAGCCCTTTCCTTAGCTCCTCTCTAATTCTCTCAAAGATAAGAACATTAGCATCAACTGCCATCCCAACGGTTAAAATTAATCCGGCAATTCCGGGAAGAGTCAATGCTGCCTTAAATGCAATAAGAATGGCCAAAATAAAAATCATATTTAGAGCTAGTCCAAAGTTTGTTACAACCCCTGCAATCATATAGTAGAGAAACATAAACACCAACATCAATACCAACCCCGCAACAATCGCCTGCATTCCACGAGAGATTGAATCTTCACCAAGAGTTGGACCGACTGTATTTTCAAGTTCAACATCAATGTCAACCGGCAAGCTACCGTCACGCAAAATAACAGATAGATTTGTTGCTTCTTTATGCGTAAAGTTACCGGTGATAATCCCAGAGCCACCAGTAATTGGAGTATTAATATTTGGTGCACTTCGTAATTTATGGTCAAGAACAATAGCAAGTCTCCTGCCCACATTTTGGCTGGTAAGAGTAGCAAACCTCTTTTTTCCGCTCATGTCAAATTCAAAACTAACGGCAGCCTTTCCTATTGAGTTGCGATCAGCAGTAACTCGCGACATGGTAATATGGTCACCAGTCAAAGGATTCTCTTCTTGCATCAATATATGATTTTGAGCAGCCCTCTTTACAGAGCCATCTGCGTTGTATTCAGCAGGTTCTTCGAGATAATCATAAAGTCTTTCGTTGTGTAATTTACACCGCCTACTAGAGGTTATTTCACTATCCTTCAGTGCCCTACCGCAACTTAAACAAATATTGTAAGTATTTGGTGCAGGCTTAATAACATTAACGATTTTATCATAAGTCCCAACGTCATCTTTTCGGTCAATAACAAGCCTAAACTCAAGTTGCCCTGCAGTTCTAATGGTGTCAATAACAGCTTTTGCGGTTTCACTATCCATACCTGGGAGCTGCACTCTAATCTTATTTGCACCTTCTTTGGTTACCGGAATTTCAGCTAAACCTTGACGGTTAAGACGATTTCTAATAATGTCTACCGCATTGTCAATATTTTTATCTAGTTGCTCTGTTAACTCTTTAATTTTACTTCCAATTTCTTTTGCCTCTTCACTACCCTTAACCTGTTTTTTGAGCTCCGCTCTTTTTTCAGCAACCCTAGCTTCAAGTCTTCTACTTGAGATTTTCAACCTAACCTCAGTCCCACCCCGCAAGTCAAGACCAAGATTGAGAGGAAACGAGTCAAACCACTTTGGAATCTGTGCATCAATAATAGTCAAGTTACGTTTAATTTCTTTATATTCATTACTCCCCTTGACCATTGTCAAAAGTTTTTTCTCCAACTCTGCTTTTTTCTTTTTAGCTATTTCTGGAGTTAGTCTGCTCGCAATAACTTTTTTAAGTTCACCCTTTTTAGCTTTTTTAACCGGATCAGAATCTGCAAGTTTTTTTATTTCACTCTCAAGCTGTCTAACCCTACGATCAAATGCATTTTCTCTTTTCGTCTTAGTGCCAAAGATTGCTCCAAAGGCATAAGCCGTCAAAACCGCAATTATTAGTAATCTCCCATAGCGTATTTTATTCATTTTTCCATTTCCTTATATTATCATTAATTAATTATTTATTTTTATTTTCAACATCTATGTTTTCTTCTTTTTTGGGAATTGAACTGACTGCAGCTCTTGTCATCTTAATTGTTGCCCCAGTTTTATCATCAACCTTAAGCGTAATAACATCGTCATTAATCTTCATTACCTGACCATGAATACCGCCAACCGTAATAACCTTGTCGCCTTTCTCTACCTTATTTAATAATTCTTTTCGTTCTTGCTCTTTTTTCTTTTGCGGACGCATAAAGAAGAAGTAAATAACCGCTATCCAAAGCACAATAATCGGCCACATTCCTACGCCATCCGGCGTATCCACCCCTACGTTATTTTTTGAGGCTGATTGATCAGGGGTGGCAGTAGTTGCCACAGTTTTCGCACTATCCATTCTAAAATCCTTTACCAATATATTTGTTATTTTTTATTATAGCGTCGCATAAATTCTTTAGCAAATGATGCAAACGTTTTATTCTTAATCTCGATACGTGCCTGCTCCATCAACGAAATCAAGAAGCGTACATTATGCATACTTGTTAAGGTAGAAGCAAGCATTTCTCTTGCGATAAATAGATGTCTAATATAACCTTTTGAAAAGTTTTGACAAGCATAACAATCACAATCATCATCAATTGGGTCAAAACTATCTCGATGACAAGCATTTTTTAGGTTAATTGGACCATTTTTTGTCAATGCTCCACCATTTCTACCATTGCGGGTTGGAAGAACACAGTCAAACATATCAATCCCTGCGGCAATTCCCATCAGTAAGTCTTGAGGATGGCCAACCCCCATCAGATAACGTGGTTTTTTTGTTGGTAGAAGTGGCGTAGTAAACTCAACGACTTCACGCATTAATTCATGCCCTTCACCAACACTAACGCCACCAATCGCATACCCCGGAGCATCAAGAGAAATCAGCCCCTCTGCACTTTCCTTCCTAAGATCAAGATGAATGCCACCCTGCACAATCGGAAATAAGTTCTGCTCTGATGCTTTCAAATATTTCCAAACAAAATTTGCCTTTGAAAAATCAACATTATGTTGTTTTTTCTCTATCTCTTTCTTGGCAAGAAAACATCGCTCTGCCCATCGTTGAGTGAGTTGCAAACTTTTCAAGACCTCTGTTTTCGAAAATTCTTTTGCCGGACACTCATCTAATACCATCATAATATCACTGTTAAGTTGTGACTGAATCTCCACCGCTCTCTCAGGCGACAGGAAGTGCCTTGAGCCGTCAATATGACTTCTAAACTCTGCTCCTTCTTCTGTTATTTTTCGTTGCTCTGCCAGTGAAAAAACCTGATACCCACCACTATCGGTAAGAACTGGCTTATGCCACGCCATAAAATTAGCAATCCCCCCGAATTGTGAAACCAACTCCTCTCCGGGACGCAACATCAAATGATAAGTATTGCCAAGAATAATCTCAGCATTAATATCTACAAGCTCACGAGGAGTAAGCCCCTTGACAGTGGCAAGCGTTCCAACCGGCATAAACACCGGAGTCTTCACCACTCCACGAGAAAGCACTATCTCTCCACTACGAGCATCAGTTGTTGAGTCTTTATAGTTAATTTTAAAATTCATAGAGTAAAAGTATAAGATTCTACAAAAAAAATGAAAGAAGAAACAGGGAAGGATGCATGTCGCACAAAGAATCTTTGTATTTCCCACGCTTCTATTACCAACAAAGCCCATAGATAACACAAGCACCCAATCCATCAAAAGCGATGAAAGTGGAATCTTCAAACAAAAAAATATTATATTTTAAATTCTTACTCTTACTCAGATTTTTTATTGCCTAAAGGTTTTTTAATATCATTCTTTGTTATTCTTGAGGTTTTACGCATTCTTAATCCGGCGTGCTGGGTGTGGCTTTTTTCTTCAATCTTTTCTTTGGCTCTTGAAAATGATTCTTGAACAGCGGCAAATCTATCACCAAGGTAGAGACGTTGTGCTTCTGGGTCGTGAATAAGCTGATCTGCTGTTCCGTGAATAAGAACCTTGCCCTCGTGGATGATGTATGCACGGTCGGTAATGGTTAGGGTCTCCCAAACATTGTGGTCTGTTAACAATATACTCATTCCTCCGGCACGAAGTGCAGCAATGATTTTTTGAATTTCTGCACATGCCTTGGGATCAACCCCACTAAACGGTTCATCTAACAGCAAAATATTTGGCTCGATGACTAACGCCCTTGTTATTTCAAGACGCCTGCGTTCTCCACCGGAAAGGGTATCTGCTTTATTTTGTGATAATCGAGTAAGACTAAGATTAGACAATAATTCGGCAAGTCTCTCTACTCTCTCTCGCTTTGTAATCGACAAGGTTTCCAAGATTGCCATAATATTATCTTCTACCGTCATCTGTCTAAAAATACTTGGATCTTGAGCAAGATACCCCATACCAAGTCTTGCCCTTTTATACATTGGCATATCAGAGATGTCGGTGCCGTCGAGAATAACGGTGCCTTCTTCTCTCGAAATCATTCCCATCACCATCCTAAAAGTAGTTGTCTTGCCTGCTCCGTTTGGTCCTAAAAGCCCAACAATTTCGCCTTGTTCAACGTGAATCTTTACGCCATCAACAACCCTTCGCCCACCGTAGCTCTTTACCAATCCTTCAACTTTTAACAGTGACATTCTATCTCCTTTTACCAGCATCGCTGGAAACCAATATTCATTTAAGCTACCAATCCTAATAAAGTTGACGTTTGCCGTCAATAAAATTATAAGGATGCAATATGGTGAAATTTAGAATTGAAAAGCACATACCAGAAGTATTTTACTTGTCATTTTATTATTTGAGGATTCTTATCCTATGAAGTGGCCACCAAACAGCTACTGCCGGACCTATCAGATTTGCTCTTGGAACAAACCCCCAATCCCTACTATCAATACTTGTCGGGCTGTTATCTCCAAGGGCAAAAAAGTAATCTTTTGGAATCTGAATGACTCTGTTTTCTGTTTCGAGCGCCCGACCTTCCCTGTCTTTGAAAAATGGGAAATAATGAAAGTCTCGCTTTATACTAAGATTATCAATTTCTATTTCACTATCAATCAAAGAGATTATAATGTCTGAACTTGTAGATTCTTGCTGACGATGATTCATCGGTAAGTCAATGGCAAAAGAAATAACTTTTTTGCCATCAATTTCCAATATCAATAATTGATCAAATCTGGAAAAAGAGATATTGTGTTTCAAACCTGCTATCTTTGGAAAATTAATTGCTTTCTTTAAAAGCTTTAGCCTTGTTCCATTTTTTAGAAAATATGGCTTATCTCCATTAAGTGGGATAACGGCCTGAAAGGCAGTATCATCAGATCTTAATTCGAGTTTAACTTCTCCGGTATTTTTTTTTGCAAATAAATCAAAATCAAGCAAAAGGTCACTAACAATATGATACGTGCTTGACTGACGCATTGGACCAAATAAGGTAATTTCTGTACCGGGGTACTTGAAGGTATTGGGTAGAATATTTTTTTCAGTCATAAATGCCTTACACTTTGGACAAAATGCAGTCAATTGTTGAGAGGCAACTGTCTTTCTTAATTTTCCTCCACACCTGCTACATTCAAAGGTAACACTTTGTCTTTTTATGTGTCGATCTGTTATTCCTCTTTCCTCTCCGTTTTCGGTAACAGATTTATATTTAAGGTGAATTGACTGCTCTGTTTTTCCATACAGTTTCCCGTTTTTAATCTCCCATTGTTTTGGATTGCCAACTTTATCCCAATTAAAAGCAAATGCCTCATCACTATTTTCGTTAAAATTTTCAAAATAGATCGGAATCCATAAAGTTTTTTGTAAATCTAATGGTTTTCTTGCAATGATTGGCTTTTCAGCTGTATCTTTTTTTATATAAATATCACCATCAACAATATACAAAGTTTCGTTTGGTAGTCCGACACAACGTTTTATGTAATTTTCTCCTTCGTGTGGACCTGTTCCAGGATATTTAAAAACAAAAATTTCCCACCGATAAGGACTTTTGTCTTTTCGTAAATAATAATTTAATTTAGTACAAACAACCCTGTCTC